>NZ_JBTIXF010000071.1:0-33008 GCF_055793945.1 Plantactinospora sp. A48
TGGAGTTTGGTGTTGTGTTTGTTTCTTTGTTTTGGTGGGTTTTTGTCTGCCCCCCCCCCCCCCCCCAACAAAGCCCCGCCCGACAGACCAATCTGACGACCGGCCCGGCTGACAGGGCCGCCGGACGGCGCCGGCGCTAAGAAGGGGCCCTTCCTATACAAAAAGCGATAACAAGGTGCCCTTCCTTTCATCCCGACGGCGCGGGCCGGACCGAACGCGGCTATCGTCGGCCCTCGTGAAGGTGTGGATCCCGCACGAGCAGGGCCGAGCGCTCCTGGGTGAACTGCCCGCCGACGTACGGGTGGAGGTGGTCGCCGATCCGCAGCGGGCGCCCGCGAGCGGCGCTGGCGTGCGGTTCTGGGTGCCGCCGTTTCTCGCCCTCGGCGACGCCGTGCGACTCGCCGACCGGTTGCCCGACCTGCGGGTGGTGCAGTTGCTGTCAGCCGGAGCGGATGCCTGGGTGAACCGGCTGGCCGGGGACGTCGTCCTGTGTGACGCCCGGGGCGTACACGACTCGTCCACCGCCGAGTGGGTGCTCACGGCGATCCTGGCCCACCTGCGCGCCTTCGACGAGTTCGCCCGGGCGCAGGCCCGGCACGAGTGGGCAACGCTGGACTTCACCCCGACCGACGAGCTTGCCGGTAAGCGCGTCCTGATCGTCGGCGCCGGTTCGATCGGCGAGGCGATCCGGGCCCGGCTCGCGCCGTTCGAGGTGGAGATCACCCGGGTGGCCCGGACCGCGCGACCGGCGGAGGGCGTCCACGGCGTGGCCGAGCTGCCGACGCTGCTGCCGGCGGCCGACATCGTGGTCCTGATCGTGCCCTTGACCAACCGGACCATCGGCATGGTGGACGCGAAGTTCCTGGCCGCGATGCCGGACCGGGCGTTGCTGGTCAACGCGGCCCGTGGACCGGTGGTGGACACCGGGGCGCTGGTGGCGGAGTTGACCGCCGGCCGGCTGCGGGCCGCGCTGGACGTCACGGACCCGGAACCGTTGCCGGCCGGCCATCCCCTCTGGGATCTGCCGGGTGTCCTGCTCACTCCGCACGTCGGCGGCTCCGTGCGCGGGCTGCTACCCCGGGCGTACCGGCTGGTCGGCGCGCAGTTGCGTCGCTTCCTGGCCGGGGAACCGTTGCTCAACCAGGTCGTCGACGGCTACTGAGGTCGACAGCGTACTGAGGTCGACGGCTACTGAGGCGGCTGGCCGGTCGGGTCGGTGGCCGTGGGGTTCGTCGTGGTCGTCGCTTCGAGCGGCCGGCCACTGGCCGCGACCAGCCGTGGCAGGTCGGATCGGCGTACGCCGGGCAGCCGGACCAGCCGCCCGTCGGTGAGCTTGGCGATCGCCCGCCCGCGCTGATCCCCGGCCAGGTCGGCGATCGCTGACCAGGGGATGTGCCGCTGACCGGCCAGCGCCCGCAGCCGTAGCCCGGTCCGGTCGGCCTGGGTGCCGGCGCGCCAGGCCCAGAGGCCGATCGCCAGCGGCACCAGCAGGATCGGCGCGAGATACCAGTGGAGGCTCGCCACCGGCAGGGCACCGATGAGGGCGATCAGGGCAGCGAGCCAGATGGTCTGGCTGTGCCGGAAGCGAACGGTGTCGGCGCTGCTCACCCGGCAATTTTCGCACCTAGGTCACCGGCCGCTGGAGGCGGGCGCCCGCACCGGCCGCTCCGCCGGACCCGAGCGGGCGTTGCGGTGCCGGTGCCTGGTCAAGAAGGGGCCCTTCCTATACGGAAAGCGATAACAAGGGCCCCTTCCTTGCGTCTCAGGCGGTGTAGCCGGGCATCGGGTAGGTGGCGAGCAGGTCACGCACCTCGCCGGCGATCCGGTCCAGGGCGGCGTCGTCGTCCTTGACGGCGGCGCTGACCGCCTCGTCCATCCAGGCGGCCACCTGGGGCATCTGCTCCTCGGTGAGGCCACGGGTGGTCAGGGCCGCCGTGCCGAGGCGGATGCCGGACGGATCGAACGGCTTACGCGGGTCGTACGGCACGGTGTTGTAGTTCAGTTCGATGCCGGCCCGGTCCAGCGCCTGCGCGGCGGGCTTGCCGCCGATGCCCTTGCCGGTGAGGTCGGCGAGGATCAGGTGGTTGTCGGTGCCGCCGGAGATCAGGTCGAAGCCCCGGTCGACCAGCCCGGCCGCCAGCGCCTTGGCGTTGGCCACGATCTGTGCCGCGTACGCCCGGAAGTCCGGCCCGGACGCCTCGTGCAGCGCCACCGCGATGCCGGCGGTGGTGTGGTTGTGCGGGCCGCCCTGGAGGCCGGGGAAGACGGCCTTGTCGATCGCCGCGGCGTGCTGGGCGGTCGTCATGATCATGGCCCCGCGCGGGCCGCGCAGCGTCTTGTGGGTGGTGGTGGTGATCACGTCGGCGTGCCCGACCGGCGACGGGTGGGCACCGCCGGCGACCAGGCCGGCGATGTGCGCGATGTCGGCGACGAGGACCGCGTCCACCTCGCGGGCGATCTCGGCGAAGCCGGCGAAGTCGATGATGCGCGGTACCGCCGTACCCCCGCAGAAGATCACCTTCGGGCGTTCCCGGCGGGCCAGGTCGCGGACCTCGTCGAGGTCGATGAGGCCGGTCTCCCGGGAGACGCCGTAGCGGACCGAGTTGAACCACTTGCCGGTGGCGGACACGGACCAGCCGTGGGTGAGGTGGCCGCCCATCGGCAGGGACATCCCCAGCACCGTGTCGCCGGGGGAGAGGAAGGCCAGGTAGACGGCGAGGTTGGCCGGCGAGCCGGAGTACGGCTGCACGTTGGCGTGCTCGACGCCGAAGACGGCCTTGGCCCGCTCGATGGCGAGCGTCTCGATGGGGTCGATGAACTGCTGGCCCTCGTAGTACCGCTTCCCGGCGTAACCCTCCGAGTACTTGTTGGTCAGCACGGTGCCGCTGGCCTCCAGCACCGCCGTCGAGACGTAGTTCTCCGAGGCGATCATCCGCAGTTTGTCGTGCTGGCGCTGCGCCTCGCCTTCGACGAGGGCGGCCAGCTGCGGGTCCGCCGCGGTCAGACTGGCGATCGATGGTACGTGCACGAGCGTCCTCCTGGCTGGTACGCCGGCCGCGACCGGCGAGGTGAGCGGCTTTGCCCGTCGGCGATCCTGTCAGGCGGCGCGCGACGGAGGGCCAGGCGGGCCCGCTACCGCGCCCGGTCGACCCCGGTGTGGCCACGGCTCATGGCGCCCACGCGGTCGACCGGGCGGGCGTGTGCCCGCCGGTCTCCGCGTACACCCAGGCGCACGGCGTACGCATCCGGTCGCTCCCCGGTGGTCGGTTCCACCTCGCCGCGCCAGTCGCAGGTACCTGTGCATGTTAACCGGTGGCACCTTGAGCCGGCAGGGTCGGCACGCCGGTTCGATCCGGAGACCAGCCCAGTGGATCACCCATCGGTCGTACGGCCGAACCGGCACCGGTTGTCCGGTTGGGTGATTCTGGTCGTCGGGGTAGCCGGTGGGAACTTGAAACGGGGCCGGGATGGGTGCGCCGCCGCCGCTCAGACGCGCTTAAACGATTCAGCTATTCCGGGGTGGAGCGGTGCTGCCCCGGGGCGTCAGGTGCGCCGATTCATCCTGGTACGCCCCCACCGGTTCGCCGCCGATGGCCCGCAGCAGATGCCGGGCGGCCCGCCCGCCGTAGGCCGGGATGTCCCGGCTGAGCGCGGTGAGCGCGGGATGCACGAGTTGGCACAGTGGCGAGTCGTCCCAGGCCACAATGGACAGATCGCCCGGAACGGCCAACCCCATCTCCTGGGCCACCGACAGCCCGGCGATCGCCATCACGTCGTTGTCGTACATGATCGCGGTGGGCCGTTCCGCGGCACTGAGCAACCGTCGGGTGATCCGTGCCCCGTCCTCGCCGCTGTAGTCGGACGGGACGCTTACCGCCCAGCGCACCTCCGGGCGCTGGCGCATCCGCTCGAAGGCCGCGGACCGCAGTTCGGTGTGCAGCAGGCCGGTCAGTCCACCGACCCGGGCGATCCGGCGGTGGCCCAGCGCGATCAGGTACTCCAGCGTCTCGGTGACGGCGGCGGCGTCGTCCGACCAGACGTGCGGCAGCCGACCGGTGTGCCCGGGACCGCCGATCACCACGGCCGGCAGGTCGAGTTCCTCGAGCATCGGCACCCGCCGGTCGTCGGCGCGCAGGTCACAGAGGAAGACGCCGTCCACCCGGCGCTCGCCCCACCAACGCCGGTACACGGTGATCTCGTCCTCCGGATCGGAGACCACCTGCAGGGTGAGCGCGTAGCCCCGGGCGGAGAGTTCCGACTCGACGCCGCTGATCAGTTCCATGAAGAACGGTTCGATCCCGAGGATGCGGGCCGGCCGGGACAGGGCCAGGCCGACCGCTCGGGCGCTGGCGCCGGAGAGGGCCCGGGCGGCGCTGTTCGGATTGAATCCGATCTCCTCGGCGATGGCCAGGATGCGTTGCCGGGTGGCCGCCGAGACACCGGGCTGACCGTTCAGCGCGTAGGAGACCGCGCCTTTGGACACCCCGGCCCGCCGGGCCACGTCTGCGATCGTGGGCCGTTTCACCGGCGCTCCTCCGCGTGTGTACCGCCCGCCGCCGGTAAGCCGTGACGGGGTCCCGAGCCCTTACCGGGTCGGCCTGGCCGGACACCGGAAGGGGGGCTACTTGCACGGTTAAGCATAGTGGTCTTGCGCCATGGCTCGTGATCTTTCTTACAACGTTGAAACTGGTGGGAGCGCTCCATGTAACGGTAAAGAGTCACAAAACCCCCATAGCCTCGGCAGCGCTGTGGCCAAGGTTACGGCTCGGCCACGGCGTTGGTCGCTTATTGACACGTCTCCTGAACCGCACCTACGGTGGCTTTCACTTATCCGGTTCAGTCAACGTTCCTCGATCTTGGGAGCGTTTCCACATGGTGGTCGGAGGATTGGCAATGAGACGGTCTTTGCCCAGGTGGCTGCGGGTGGCCGCGGTGGGGCTGGTGGCGACCTCGATGGTCGCCGCGTGCAGTGGCAAGAGCGGAAGCGACTCCGGCGGCAGTAGCGGCGGCAACGTGACCCTGAAGATCGCCTTCTGGGGTGACTTCGGCTTGCAGGACCTGAAGACGAAGTACGAGGCCGCGCACACCAACGTCAAGATCGAGCTGGACACCGGCGAGTACAACGCGCAGCACGAGAACCTGCAGAAGAAGCTGATCGCCGGCTCCGGGGCCCCGGACATCGCGGCCGTCGACGAGGGCTTCATCGTGCAGTTCCGCTCCCAGTCGGACAAGTTCGTCAACCTGCTGGACAAGGGCGCCGCGTCGTACGAGAGCAAGTACCTGCCCTGGAAGTGGAAGAACTCGCTGTCCCCGGACGGCAAGGTCCAGATCGGCCTCGGCACCGACGTCGGCGGTCTGGCGATGTGCTACCGGTCGGACCTGTTCAAGCAGGCCGGCCTGCCGACCGACCGGGACCAGGTCTCCGCCCTCTGGCCCACCTGGGACAAGTTCATCGAGGTCGGTCAGCAGTACACCAGCAAGACGCACAAGAAGTTCATCGACGCCGCGTCGAACATGTTCAACCCGGTCCTCAGCCAGCAGCCGGTCGGCTTCTACGACACCGAGGACCAGCTGAAGATGGACGGCGGCCCGAAGGTCGCGTTCGACTACAGCGTCAAGGCCGTCCAGGCCGGGCTGTCGGCGAACCTGGCCAGCTTCCAGGCCGACTGGGACAAGGGCTTCCTGAACAACAAGTTCGCCGTGCTGGCCTGCCCCGCGTGGATGCTCGGCCACATCAAGGACACCGCGCCGTCGACCAACGGCAAGTGGGACATCGCCGCGGTTCCCGGCGGCGGCGGCAACTGGGGTGGCTCCTGGCTGACCATCCCGAAGCAGGGCAAGAACGTCGACGAGGCGTACAAGTTCCTGGAGTGGCTGGTCCAGCCGGAGCAGCAGATCGACATCTTCAAGAAGGTCGGCAACCTGCCCTCGCAGCCGGCGCTCTACACCGACCCGGCGATCGCGGACTTCAAGAACCCGTTCTTCAGCAACGCGCCGGTCGGGCAGATCTTCCCGAAGATGGCGCAGGGTCTGCAGCCGCAGTACCTGGGCAAGAAGGCCGGCCCGACCCGGGTGGCCGTGGAGAACGTGCTGACCCGCGTACAGAACGGCAGTCTGAAGCCCGAAGCCGCCTGGGGCGAGGCGGTCAAGGAAGCGCAGAAGGCGGCCAACGCCTGATGGGCGACTGAGGGGATCGGCCGGGACCGGATCGCCGTGAGGGCGGTCCGGTCTCGGCCCGCCCTCATGGGTCGGTCGGACCGCGGTGTCCCACCGGCCCGGTACCCGTGAATCAGGGCCTTCGGGTGCGCGACCCGCGCGGCGGGTCGCGGACCTCGTGGCCCCGCTCGTGCGCCGCGAGTCCGAACCGGTTCCAGCCGCCCTTCCGGCGACCCCTCTGGAGATACCTATGACCACCACCCGCACCCAGCCGCCCCCCGGCGGCCAGTGGGCCGATCTCGCCAAGGGCACACCGGCCCCCGGTCGGGGCGCGCGCCCGTCGAACCTGCGCAACCGGTTGCTGCGCTTCGACATGCGCTACATGCCGTACGCGATGATCGCCCCGTTCTTTCTCATCTTCCTGGTGTTCGGCCTCTTCCCGCTGATCTTCAACGCGGTGGTCGCGTTCCGGCACTGGCGCCTGGACGACCCGACCCGCGCCGGTTGGGCCGGGCTGGAGAACTTCACCAAGCTCGCCAGCGACGACGACTTCTGGAACGCGCTCTACAACACGCTCGGCATCTTCGTGATGTCGACCATCCCGCAGCTGCTGATCGCCCTGGTCGTGGCCTCGGTGCTGAACCGCCAACTGCGCGGCCAGACCTGGTGGCGGGTCGGCGTCCTGCTGCCGTACGTCACCCCGATCACCGCCTCGACGATGGTGTTCAACACGATCCTCGCCCGCGATGACGGCGTGGCCAACTGGGTGCTCGGGCTGCTCGGCATGGGCAGTGCCGACCATCCGATCGACTGGCGGGCCGACAAGCTGCACTCCTGGATCGCCATCGCCACGATGGTCAACTGGAAGTGGATCGGCTACAACGCCCTGCTCTACCTCGCCGCCATGCAGTCCATCTCCCGGGACGTGTACGAGGCGTCGGCGCTGGACGGCGCCGGACCCAACCGGCAGCTCTGGCAGATCACCGTGCCGATGATCCGACCCGTACTGCTGTTCACGGTGGTCCTGTCCACCATCGGTGGCCTGCAACTGTTCACCGAACCGATGCTGTTCGAACAGAACTCCCAACAGGCGACCGGGGGTGCGAACGGTGAGTGGCAAACCATCGCCCAGCTCATCTACAAGGTCGGCTGGAAGGACCTCAACCTGGGCTACGCGGCCGCCATGGCGATGGCGCTGTTCGTCATCGTCATCCTGATCACCGGCCTCAACAGCCTGATCACCAACCGACTCGGAGGGGGACGACGGTGACCACAAGCACCGAGGGACATCGGGCCCGGCACAGCGTTTCGACCGCCACACCGAGCGGCCGGCGCCGGGCGGCCCTGCTCGGCCGCGCCCCACAGGACACCCCGGGCAGCGTCCGGACGTACCTGATGCTCGGGCTGATCGTGCTGTTCTCGGCGTTCCCGCTCTACTGGATGTTCGTGATCGCGACCAGCACCGACCAGGCGCTGGCCAAGGTGCCGCCGGCGGTGGTGCCCGGTAGCCAGTTCATGGTCAACCTGCGCGAGGTCTTCTCGATGCAGGACGTCTACTTCGCCGCGTCGCTGATCAACAGCGCCATCGTGGCAACGGTGGTCACCCTCTCGATGCTGTTCTTCTGCTCGCTGGCCGGCTTCGCCTTCGCGAAGCTGCGCTTCCGGGGCAGCAACGCGCTGATGCTGATCGTCGTGCTCACCCTCACCGTGCCGAGCCAGCTCGGCATCGTGGCGCTCTACATCGTGATGGGCAAGCTCGGCTGGAACGGCACCCTGCTCGCGGTCATCGCGCCCAACCTGGTCACCGCGTTCGGGGTGTTCTACATGCGGCAGTTCATCCTGAACGCCGTGCCGGACGAACTGGTCGAGTCGGGCCGGATGGACGGCGCCACCACCATGCGGGTGTACTGGAGCATCGTGCTGCCGGCGATCCGGCCGGCGCTGGCGGTGCTCGGTCTGCTCACCTTCGTGGCCATGTGGAACGACTTCCAGTGGCCGCTGATCACCCTCGCCGGGTCGGACTTCCCCACCTCCATGGTGGCCATCTCCGACCTGGCCAGCGGCAACTACGTCATCTTCCGCCGGGTGCTGGCCGGCGCGTTCGTGGCAACCCTGCCGCTGCTGATCCTGCTCGGCATCGGCGGCCGGCAGATCGTCCGAGGCATCATGGAAGGCGCGGTGAAGACGTGACCGCAGACCAGACCGGCCGCCCCGGAGGCGACACCTCCGGGGCCGGCCGGCCCGGTCCCCGCCCCGGCGACGTCCGACCACTGCACGACGGTTGGGTGCTGCGTGCCACGCCCGGCCCCGAGGTACCCGCCGACATCGCCGGGGTTCCGGTACCGGCCACCGTTCCCGGCTGCGTCCACACCGATCTGCTGGCCGCCGGGCTGATTCCGGACCCCTACCTGGACCAGAACGAGAAGCTGCTGTCCTGGATCGGGCGCACCGAGTGGACGTACGAGACCCGGTTCGACTGGTCCGGCGCGGACACCGAACGGGTCGACCTGGTCTGCGCCGGCCTGGACACGGTGGCCACCGTGCTGCTCAACGACATCGAGTTGGGCCGTACCGCGAACATGCACCGGGGCTGGCGGTTCGACGTCCGGGCCGCCCTGCGGACCGGCGAGAACGTGTTGCGGGTGCGGTTCGAATCGGCGTACCGGTACGCCGAGGCGCTGCGCGACCAGCTGGGCGACCGGCCGAACGCCTACCCCGAACCGTTCAACTTCATCCGCAAGATGGCCTGCAACTTCGGTTGGGACTGGGGACCCACGCTGGTCACCGCCGGGATCTGGCAGCCCATCTCGCTGCACCGCTGGGACACCGCGCGGCTGGCCGAGGTCCGGCCGCTGGTCACCGTGGCTGACGGCCGGGGCCGGGTCGAGGTCCACGTCCGGCTCGACCGCACCGGCGGCGATCCGGTGCGGGTGGCGGCCACCGTCGCCGGGTCGCGCGTCGTCACGGTCGTCCCGCCGGGCGAGCGGACGACCGTGCTCGACCTCACGGTCGCCGATCCCGAGCTGTGGTGGCCCCGGGGGTACGGTGAGCAGCCGCGCTACCCGCTGACCGTCACCCTGCATCCCGCCGCCCCGGACGGCCCGACCGAGGCCATCGGTGACGCGGTCGAGCTGGACCGGTGGGAACGGCCGATCGGGTTCCGCTCGATCCGCCTGGAGACCACGCCGGACGCGCTCGGCAGCCCGTTCACGCTCGTCGTCAACGACCGGCCCGTCTTCGTCAAGGGAGCCAACTGGATCCCGGACGACGTGTTCCCGACCCGGGTCGACCGGCAGCGGTACGCCGAGCGGCTGAACCAGGCCGTCGAGGCGAACATGAACCTGCTGCGGGTCTGGGGCGGCGGCCGGTACGAGTCGGACGACTTCTACGACCTGGCCGACTCGCTCGGGCTGCTGGTGCAGCAGGACTTCCTGTTCGCCTGCGCGGCCTACCCGGAGGAGGGCCCGTTCCCCGCCGAGGTGGCCGCCGAGGCGCGGGAACAGGTGGCCCGGCTGGCCGGACACCCCAGCCTGGTGCTGTGGACCGGCTGCAACGAGAACATCTGGGGCTTCCACGACTGGGACTGGCGGGAGCCGCTGGCCGGCCGCACCTGGGGCGAGGGCTACTACCTCGACCTGCTGCCGGGCATCGTCGCCGAACTGGACCCCACCGTGCCGTACTGGCCGGGCAGCCCGTGGTCCGGCCGAACGGATCTGCACCCGAACGATCCCGGGCACGGCACCATGCACATCTGGGACGTCTGGAACACCGACGACTACACCAGGTACCGCCAGTACCTTCCCCGGTTCGCCGCGGAGTTCGGCTGGCAGGCGCCACCGACGTACGCGACCCTGCGCCGGGCGCTGTCCGACGATCCGTTGGCGCACGACTCCGCCGGTATGGCGCACCACCAGAAGGCCATCGACGGTGACCTGAAGCTCCAGCGGGGGCTGGACGCGCACCTGCCCACGCCGAAGGACTTCGACGACTGGCACTACCTGACCCAGGTGGTCCAGGCCCGCGCGTTGGCCACCGGCATCGAGCACTTCCGGGCCCACCGCCCGGTGTGCATGGGCACGATCATGTGGCAGCTCAACGACTGCTGGCCGGTCACCTCGTGGTCCGCCGTGGACGGCGACGGCCGGCGCAAACCCCTGTGGTACGCGCTGCGCCGCTCGTACGCGGACCGGTTCCTGACCGTGCAACCGCACGAGGGCGGGCTGGTGGTCGTGGTGGTCAACGAGACCCCGGCGCCCTGGTCGACGGAGCTGGCGCTGGCCCGGCTGACCCTGGACGGCGAACCGCGGGCCAAGGCGTCGCTACCGGCGCGGGTGCCGGCGTACTCGGCGGTGGCGCTGCCCGTGCCGGCCGACCTGGCGGACCCGGAGCATCCGCGCGGTGAGCTGCTGCGTGCCGAGTTGGAGGGCGCCTCCGGTCCGGCCGTCCGGACCGGCCCCGAGCCGGCCTCTGACCCGGAACCGACCCACGGCGCTGGGCCCGGCGGCGCCGAGCGGGCGCTGTGGTTCTATGCCGAGGACCGGGATCTCGACTGGCCGGCCGCCGACTACACGGCCCAGGTGGACCGGGTGCCCGGCGGCTACCGGGTTCAGGTGAACGCGCGGACGTTGCTGCGCGATCTCACCCTCTTCCCGGACCGGCTGGACCCGGACGCGACGGTGGACGACGCCCTGCGCACCCTGCTGCCGGGGGAGTCGAGCACGTTCAGCGTGCGCTCGGACGCCGACCTCGACCCGTCGGCGCTGATCACCCGCCCGGTCCTGCGCTGCGTCAACGACATCACCTGACAGGAAGGGCCCCCTGTTATCGCTTTTTGTATAGCAGGGGGCCCTTCTTAACGCCCCAGCTCGGCCGGCGTCGCGGCGAGTGCTCCGGCCACGTACCGCAGCTCGGCGGTGGTGTGGTCGGCCTCGCGCAGCACGGCGGTGGTGTGGTCGGCCTCGCGTAGTGCGGCGGTGGTGCTGGCGGGGCCCGCCGGCAGCAGCGGCGGCCGGACCCGCGCGCTGGGCAGCTCACCTCGCTCGTACAGCACCGCCTTGATCACCGTCGGGTTGGGCTCGGCGAACAGCGCCGCCGACAGTGCCGAGAGCCGGTGTCCGAGGGTCCGTCCCCGGACCGCGTCGCCGGCCCGCCAGGCCCGAACCAACTCCGCGAAGGCGGCCGTGGCGACGTGCGCGGACGCCAGGATCGCGCCGGGCGCGCCGAGGGCGAGCAGCGCGGCGGCGTACAGGTCGTCGCCGGCGAGGACCGCGAATCCCGGCGGTACGTGGGCCAGCAGCGCCACCGTCTCCGCGTCGATGCCGCCGGTGGCCAGCTTCACCCCGGCGATGTTGGGCAGTTCGGCCAGCCGCAGCAGCGTGGCGGCGGACAACGGCTGCCCGGTGCGGTACGGCACGTGGTAGATGATCAGCGGTACCGGACTGGCCGAGGCGAGCCGGTCGAAGTGGGCGAGCGTGGCGGCTTCGCCCGGCCGGACGAACGGCGGTACCAGGGTGAGCGCGGCCGTCACCTCAGGCCGGTCGGTGAGTTCCCGCAGCCGCGCCTCGGTGTTCGCGCCGACCACGAGCGGCGCCGACCGTTCCCGGCACACCCGGAGCACCGCGTCGAGCACGGCCCGCCGTTCCGGTTCGGTGAGCGAGTCGGGCTCGCCGGTGGTGCCGAGCGCGACCAGGCCGGTCGCGCCGTCGTCCAGCAGCCGGTACGCGAGCGCGGCAAGCGCGTCGGTGTCGACCTGTCCGTCCGACCCGAACGGGGTGACCAGCGGTACGTACAGCCCGGTGAGCGTCATGCCCCCAGCCTCGATCATCCCGCACCATAAGGTCCAGTTCGGATTCCTTAGCAGAACCGTAAGCTGAACTGATGCTTGAGGTACGCCGGCTCCACCTGTTGCGCGACCTGTCCCGGCTCGGCACGATCGCGGCGGTGGCCGAGGCGCACGCCTACACGGCGTCGGCGGTGTCGCAGCAGCTCAGCACGCTGGAACGGGAGGCGGGCGTACCGCTGCTGGTCCGCGCCGGCCGGCGGGTCGCGCTCACCCCCGCCGCGACCGTCCTGGTCCGGCACGCCGAGGAGATCCTGGCCGGGCTCGAACGGGCCGGCGCGGCGATGGCCGCCGCCCGGACCGGCCTGTCCGGGACGCTGCGGATCGGGGCCTTCCCCACCGCCGCCCGTACCCTGCTGCCGGGTGCCCTCGTGGCACTGGGCCGCGAGCATCCCGGGCTGGATCTCGCGGTCACCGAGCTGGATCCGGTCGCGGTGCCCGACGCGCTGCGGGACCGGCGGCTGGACCTCGCCCTCGTCCACGACTACGACGTCGTGCCCGCGGAGCCCGATCCGGCGCTGGACGCGCAACCCCTGCTGGACGAGACGGTCCACCTCGCGGTACCCGCCACCGATGCCTCCGACGGACCCGCCACGGGCATGGCCGGCGGGGGCGTCGCCGGCGGGTCCGACCCGGATCCGTTGGCCGGGGTACGGGGTGCCGACTGGATCGTCGGCAGTCCCGGCACACTCTGCTACGCCATGACGGGGTACGCCTGCCGGGCCGCCGGGTTCACGCCACGGCTGCGGCATCACGCCGACGACTTCGCCACCGTGTTGGCGCTGGTGGCGGCGGGTCAGGGGGTGGCCCTGGTGCCGCGGCTCGCCGTGGTGGACCCGCCGGACGGTGTCCGTCTCATCCCGCTGGCTCTCCGCCGCCGGACGGCCCTGACGTACCGTCGCGGTGGGGTGGGACATCCGGCCGTGGCGGCCGGAATCGCCGCGATCCGCACGGCCGCCGCCATGTACCAGGATTGACGCGGCGTACCGGGACTGACGCGGCGTGCCGGGACTGACGCCGGGTACCGGAAGCGAACGCGGTGTACGGGAAATGACCAGGGCCCTCACGGCGATCTTCCGCCAGTTCGGTCCGGCCCTACCGGTGCGGGAGGGGTTAGGGTGTGACTCGCCGCGGTCCGGACCGGCGGGCAGGGAGGCAGGATGTTCTCGCTCATCGTGGACGGTCCGGGCGATCCGGTCCGGCTGGTTCTCGCGGAGCTGCGGCACGCCCCGGTGGTGAGCGCGTTGATCGAGCGTAACCAGGCCCGGCTGGCCCGGTGGCAGCCGTGGGCCGCCTGGGCGCCGTCGGTCAGCAGCACGCGCGAGTACATCGCGTCCTGCCTCGACGGCTTCACCAAGGGCACCGAGATCTACACGTTGATCGAGCACGACCGGGACGGCATCGTCGGTAGCTGCGGGATGCGGCTGGATCCGCTCAATCTGACCGGCGACATCGGCTACTGGCTGGACGAGGCGGCGGAGGGCCAGGGTCTGGTGACTCGTTCGGTCCGTACGCTCACCCGGGCGGTCTTCGCCGAGCGCGGGTTGCGGCGGGTGCAGATCCGCACGATGGTGGACAACCGCCCGGCGCGGGCGGTCGCCGAACGGTTGGGCTTCGAGCACGAGGGAGTGTTGCGGCAGGCGCTGAACTTCGGCGACCACAGCGCCGATCTGGTGCTCTACGCGACGCTGGAACCGCCCGCCTAAGTGTCGACGCCGGCACCGCGATGTGGTGGCCGGTCACCGACGAGGGTCGGTTCCCGGTGTGCCGCCCGGACGAGACCCGTCCGGTACGCCAGGACCACCGCCTGCACCCGGTCACGCAGGCCCAACTTGGTCAGGATCCGGCTGACGTGCGACTTCACCGTGCCGATCGACATGTAGAGCCGTTCGGCGATGTCGGCGTTGGACAGTCCCTGGGCGATGAGTTCGAGGACCTCCTGCTCGCGGGCGGTGAGGGTGTCCAGCGCCGTCGACAGCGCCGGGTCGGCGGCGGGGAACGTGCCGAGCAGACAGTCCACCAGCCGCCGGGTGACGGCGGGCGCGATCGCCACGTCCCCGATGGCGACGGCCCGGATCGCCGCGAGCAGTTCGTCGGGTCGGGTGTCCTTCGTGAGGAATCCACTCGCGCCGGCCCGCAGGCATGCGAAGACGTGCTGATCGTGGTCGAGCGTGGTGAGGATGATGACCCGTGGGACGGCCGCCCGAGACCCGGACCGGTGGGCGGGCAGGGACCCGGACCGGTGGGCGGGGAGAGAGCCGGACCGGTGGGCGGGCAGGGGGCCGCCGTGCCCGGTTCGGATCCGGCGGGTGAGTTCGGCGCCGTCCAGGCCGGGCAGGTGGATCTCGGTGAGTACGACGTCCGGCCGGCTGCGGGTGGCGATCTCGACCGCGTGCGCGCCGTCGTCGGTCTCCGCGACGAGGTGCATGTCCGGGGCCTCGTTCAGGAAGGTACGTAGCCCAGCGCGGACAACGGCCTGATCATCAACCACCATCACCCGGATCGTCACCTGAACCAGCCTGCCGAATCCGGCCTAACACCTCGGTTACAGCATCGACCCGCTCCCGCTCCCGCTCCCGCTCGCCGGCCGGGTCCGTCCACGTCGACGCCGAGACCGCCCACGCCGGACGGGACGCTGGACCGGCGGCCTGACGGGATCTCCGTCGGACCGGTCAGGTGCACGGACCGGCCGGGTGCGGCAGGTCCGCGGACCCGGCCGGTTGCCGGGTCCGCGGTTTCGGCGTCTGCCGGATGTGCCTGGCGGTCAGCGCACCAGGACGCCGAGTGCCCTGACGGTGCCGTTCCTGGCCAGTTCGCCCTTGACCGCCACCCGCATGCCGATCCGCAGCACCTCGCGGGGCTGCTCGACGTCGTCCTTGACGATCACCGTCTTGCGGGTCAGCAGCACGGTGACGGGGCCCTTCACGGTCTTGAGAACCAGGGCGTCGCGTCCGGGCTTTCCGCCGATCTCCGCGATACCGCCGCACACCAGGACACCGACGGAACGGCCCTTGTCGCCTGGCTTGGGCTTGCCTTCGTCGCCGGGCTTGTCGCCGGGCTTGGGCTCGGACCTGCCGTCGATCCTGACCTTTTCCCCGGAGCCGGCCCGCTCGCCGACGCTGGCCAGCTTCGCCGACTTGATCTTGTCCGTGGGACTGTCGGCCGACTTGTCACCTGGCTTTCCGCCGGGCTGGTCGCCCGGCTTTCCGCCGGGTTTGTCGCCCGGCTTTCCGCCCGGCTTGGTCGCGTCCCGGCATGGGTCTCCGGAACCGGGCTTGTCCGGCTTGCCTGGCTTGCCGGGCTCGCCCTTGGCCACCCCGGCCGGCGGGTGGACGGCGGTTGCCGCCTGCGCACCGGGCGGTGCCGCCACCAGCGACCCGACCAGCGCCATCCCGCTGAGTCCCAGGAGTGCCTGCCTGACCCATCGTCGTCTCATAGGTCCATGCCTTCCTCGCGATCACCGACCGCGATCAGGGGTCCGAGCGGTCGACCGGATGCCGGTCGGCCGCGCTGCCGGAGCAAGCCTGCGGCGGCGGGGGCTCAACCGGCGTCTGTCGCAGGTCTACGTTTGGGTCACCGGAGGGCGGCGGGGGAGCCGGCTGTTACGCGGCTGTTATGCGCTATGACCAAGGCTTGGCGCATCGAGCTGGGCGGGAGGCGGCGTGCGGGTGCTGGTGGTCGAGGACGAGCGGACGTTGGCCCGTTATGTGGCCGACGGGCTGCGTGACGAGGGGATGGCCACCGACGTCTGCCACGACGGCAGGGAGGCGCTGGCGAAGCTCGACCTCAACGGGTACGAGGTGGTGGTGCTCGACCGTGACCTTCCGGGCGTGTCGGGCGACGAGGTGTGTCAGGCGCTGGCCGGTCGCGACCAGGCGCCGATGGTGTTGATGCTGACCGCGGCGGCCGACGTCACCGACCGGGTGTCCGGGCTGCGGCTGGGCGCCGACGACTACCTCGGCAAGCCGTTCGCCTTCGCCGAACTGGTGCTGCGGGTCCGGGCGTTGGGTCGGCGGGGCAGGGCGCACGCGCCACGGCTGGTCCGCGGCGACCTGACCGTGGACACCCTGCGCCGGCAGGTCACCCGCGGCGGGCAGGTGATCGCACTGACCGCCAAGGAGTACGCCACGCTCTACGCCCTGCTGGCCGCCGACGGTGCTCCGGTCAGCCAGGAGGAGCTGCTGGAGCGGGTGTGGGACGAGTTCGCCGACCCGTTCACCAACACCGTGCGGGTGACCGTCAACCGGTTGCGCCGCCGGCTCGGCGATCCGCCGCTGATCGAGACGATCATCGGCGTCGGGTACGTGATCCGGTGAGGCGCATCCAGAATCCGTTGCGGCGCATCCAGAATCCGCTGCGTCGCGCCCAGAATCCGCTGCGTCGCGCCCAGGGTCCGGTGCGGCGCGGGCTGACCGTCCGCGGTCGGTTGACCGTGCTGTACAGCGCACTGTTCCTGGTCGCCGGTGGGCTGCTGGTGGCCGGGATGGTCTGGTCGGTACGCGACTCCCTGTACGCCGATGTCAATCCCGCCGACAAGTCGAGCATCGAGCAGGCGCTGGCCGAGGGGTACGACAAGCAGGAGGCGTACGAGCAGCTCCGGGTGCAGGTGCGTGACCGTACGATGCGGCAGTTGGCCTGGAACGCGGGCCTCGCGCTGGTGGTGTTGACCGCGGTGTCCGGCGCGGCCGGCGCGGTGGTGTCCGGACGGCTGCTGGCGCGGGTGCGCCACGTGACCGAGGCGGCTCGGGCGGCCAGCGAGGCGAACCTGCGGGTCCGGCTCGACCTGCCGGGCCCCCGCGACGAGATCAAGGACCTGGGGGACACCTTCGACGCCATGCTCGCCCGGCTGGACGGTGTGTTCGAGGCGCAACGGCGGTTCGTGGCCAACGCCAGCCACGAGTTGCGGACGCCACTGGCGGTGACCCGTGCCGCGGTGGAGGTGACCCTGGCCAAACCGCACGCCACGACCGGTCAACTGCGCACGATGGGCGGCGAGGTCTGCGCCGAGATGGTTCGCGCCGAGCGGCTCGTCGACTCGTTGCTGACGCTCAGCCGCAGCGAGCAGTGGATCGGTACGGCCGAGATCGACGACCTCGCCGACCTGGCGGCGGAGGCACTGGACGCGGTACGGGGGGAGACCACCGACCGAGGGATCGAGGTGCGGACGGAGTTGGTGCCGGCCCCGGCCGCCGGTGACCTCGCGCTGCTGTCCCGGGCCGTGGCCAACCTGGTGGAGAACGCGGTGCGGCACAACCGTTCCGGCGGCGAGGTCACGGTGCGGACCGGCGTCGACGGCGGCTGGTCCTGGGTGCGGGTGGGCAACACCGGAGCGGACCTGACCGCGATGGACGTCGGACAGCTGTTCGAGCCGTTCAACCGGGGTGCGCGGACCAGACTGGACGACCGCGGCACGGGCCTGGGGCTGTCCATCGTGGCCGCGGTGGCCAGGGTCCACGGTGGGATGGTGTGGGCCCGCGCTCGACCGATGGCCGACGGTGGCGGCCTGGTCGTGCTCCTACAACTGCCCCACCGGGTGGACGCTCACTCCGGGACGCGGCGGTAGGCGCCGTCGCTGGCCGAGGTGGCCATCGAGGCGTACGCGCGCAGCGCCGCCGACACCGGCCGGTCCCGGTGCTCCGGAGTGTACGGCCGGTCGCGCTTCTCCTCGGCGACCCGGCGGGCCGCGAGCACCTCGTCCGACACGTTCAGCGTGATGGACCGGCCCGGGATGTCGATGACGATCTCGTCGCCCTCGGCCACCAGCGCGATCAGGCCGCCGGACGCCGCCTCCGGGGAGACGTGTCCGATGGACAGCCCGGAGGTGCCGCCGGAGAACCGGCCGTCGGTCAGCAGCGCACAGGCCCGGCCGAGTCCCCGCCCCTTCAGGAACGAGGTGGGGTAGAGCATCTCCTGCATCCCGGGGCCGCCCTTGGGGCCCTCGTACCGGATCACCAGGACGTCCCCGGCCACGATCCGGCGGCCGAGGATCGCCTCGACGGCCTCGTCCTGGGACTCGAAGACCCGGGCCGGCCCGGTGAACCGCAGGCACTCGTCCGGCACCCCGGCGGTCTTGACGACGCAGCCCTCGGGGGCCAGGTTGCCGTGCAGGATGGCCAGCCCGCCGTCCGCCGAGTAGGCGTGGGCCCGGTCCCGGATGCAGCCGTCCGCCGGGTCGGTGTCCAGGCTGGCCCAACGGTTGGTGGTGGAGAAGGGCTCGGTGGTGCGCACCCCGCCGGGCGCCGCGCCGAACAGTTCGGTCGCCGCCGGGGTGGCCTGGCCGCCCCGGATGTCCCAGTCGGCCAGCCAGGCGTCCAGCGAGTCGGCATGGACCGCGCGAACGTCCCGCCGCAACAGGCCGGCCCGGTCCAGCTCGCCGAGCAGGGCCGGGATGCCGCCGGCCCGGTGGACGTCCTCCATGTGGTACTTCTGCGAGTTCGGCGCGACCTTGGCCAGGCAGGGCACCCGGCGGGAGATCGCGTCGATGTCCGCCACGTCGAAGTCGAGTTCGGCTTCCCGCGCGGCGGCCAGCAGGTGCAGCACGGTGTTGGTCGAGCCGCCCATCGCCACGTCCAGGGCGACGGCGTTCTCGAAGGCGGCCCGGGAGGCGATCGAGCGGGGCAGCACGCTGGCGTCGTCCTCGTCGTACCACTGGCGGGCCAGGCCCACGATGGTCCGGCCGGCCTCGACGAACAGTGACCGGCGGGCGGCGTGGGTGGCCAGCGTGGAACCGTTGCCCGGCAGGGCCAGGCCGATCGCCTCGGTCAGGCAGTTCATCGAGTTGGCGGTGAACATGCCCGAGCAGGAGCCGCAGGTCGGGCAGGCGGACCGCTCGATCTCACCGAGCTGGCCCGCACTGACCGCGTCGTCGGAGGAGGCGATCATGGCGTCGATCAGGTCGAGCTTGCGGCCGTCGCCGGCGGTGACCACCCCGTCGACCACCGCCAGCGCCTCGATCTTGCCGGCCTCCATCGGGCCACCGGAGACGAAGACGGTCGGGATGTTCAGCCGGAGCGCGGCGAGCAGCATGCCCGGGGTGATCTTGTCGCAGTTCGAGATGCAGACCAGGGCGTCCGCGCAGTGCGCGTTGACCATGTACTCCACGGCGTCGGCGATCAGTTCCCGGCTGGGCAGCGAGTAGAGCATCCCGCCGTGCCCCATGGCGATGCCGTCGTCCACCGCGATGGTGTTGAACTCCCGGCCCACCCCGCCGGCCTCGGCGATCGACTCCGCCACCAGCCCACCGAGATCCTTCAGGTGGACGTGCCCCGGTACGAACTGGGTGAAGCTGTTCGCGATGGCCACGATCGGCTTACCGAAGTCGTCCTCGGTCATCCCGGTGGCGCGCCACAGCGCCCGGGCGCCGGCCATCGTCCGTCCGTGCGTGGAGGTCCTCGACCGCAGGTCAGGCATGGCACCAGTCTGACACCGTCGACGGGATCCGGTGGTGGTCCGGGCCCGGCCAGCCCACCACGCGGGACGCGGGCCGCCCGCGGCGACGCTCCGGAGCCGGGATGCACACCCGAATCCGCGCCGCGCGCCTGGTTCCCGCGTGTGGCATTGATCCGGCAGAGTTGAGGCGTGTACCCACTTCCGATCGTGGTGACCGTCGCGGTCGGTGGCGGGTCGGTCGCCGCGACCGCCACCGTCCTGCTGGTCCGGGCGGCGCGCCAGAGCGCCGCTAACGGCGCCCGGGCCGGCGCCGGTGCCGCTGGCGGCGCCCGTGCCGGTGCCGCTGGCGGCGCCCGTACCGGTGCCGCCGGTGTCGCCGCCGGTACGGACCGGGTCGCGCCGGGCGCGCTCAGCTCCTACCGGCTGTTGGCGGTCGGGTCGGCCGTCACCACCGTCACCGCCGTCGCCGGGCTGACCGTGCTGATCGGGCTGGGCGCCGACTGGTCGGGTCACCGCCAGCAGCGGATGATGCTGGCCTCCGTCGTGGCGCTGGGCTTCGCGCTGGGTGGGGTGACGCTCTGGGTCGGCCTGCTGCGGCTGCCCTGCGTGGTACGCGGTGCCGCGGCGGTGATCCGGCTGGCCCTGGACGGTCTGATCATCGCCGCCGCGCTCTGGTTCGTCGGCTGGGTCCTGCTGACCCCGCCCACCCGGCTGCTCGGCGCGGCAACCCCGGTGGGCTGCCCGGCCATCCTGCTGGCCACCGTGACGACCGCCGCGGGGAGCGGTCTGGCCGGAATCATGATCCTGCGGTCGGTCCGGCCACGGACCCGGCCGGTGCTGGCCGGCGCAGGGGTCACCGCCACCGCCCTGGGCGGCCTGCTGTTGGCCGCCGGCATCTGCCAGTCGGGTCCGGCGGTGACCCTGACCGGTGGCGTGCTCGGCCCGGCCGGGCTGTTGCTGCTGGCCCTGGCCGCGCACACCTCGGAGACGGTCGACGAGGCCGGTCCCGATGTGATGCTGCGCGGCACCGGATACGCCTTCCTGCCGATGGCCGGTCTCGCCGTCTCGGCCGTCTACCACCAGGCCGTCGGCGGGGTCTTCACCGCGTCGTCGCTGGCCGCCGGCATCGTGGAGGGCTTCGTCCTGGTGTCCCGGCACTCGCTGGCGCTGCGCCAGTTGCGCGGTTACGCCAGCCGGCTGGTCGAGCGGGAGGCGCACTTCCGTGAGCTGGCCCACACCGACCCGTTGACCGGGCTGGCCAACCGGCGGGGGCTGTTGCGGGCGCTGCACGAGGACCGGCCGGATCCGGCCGTGCTGCTCGGTCTGGACCTCGACGGCTTCAAGGTCGTCAACGACATGCGCGGGCACGACGTGGGGGACGCCGTGCTGGTGGAGGTGGGCCAGCGGCTGCGGGACAACCTGCGGCCCGACGACGTCGCGGCCCGGCTCGGCGGGGACGAGTTCGCCGTGCTGACCCGCGTCGGGCTGCCCGAGGCGCAGCGGGCCGCGGAACGGCTGCTCACGGTGCTCGGCGACGCGTACGGGGCGGCGGACGGGCCGGTCCACCTGTCGGTGAGCATCGGGCTGGCCGCACAGCCCGGCTCGGGCACGGTGGAGGACCTGCTGCGGCACGCCGATCTCGCGCTGCGGTACGCCAAGCAGCGCGGCAAGAACCGTGTCGAGCGGTACGACGCCAGCCACGAGAGCCGGCTGCGTCGGCGTACCACGCTGGAACACGAGCTGCGCGGCGCGATCGGCCGGGACGAGTTGTGGTTGGCGTTCCAGCCGGTGGTGGCGGTGCCCTCGGTCCGGCCGGTGGGAGCCGAGGCGCTGCTGCGGTGGGATCACCCCACGCTCGGCGCGGTCCGGCCGGACGAGTTCATCCCGCTGGCCGAGGAGTGCGGCATGATCTCCGAGCTGGGGGCCTGGGTGCTGGACCGGGCCTGCCAGCAGCTGTCCCGCTGGCTGGCCGACGGCCACGATGTGTGGATCTCGGTGAATGTCTCACCCCACGAGCTGCACGCGCCGGAGTACGTCCGGCAGGTCGCCGACGCCCTGCGGGCGTACCGGGTGCCGCCGCAGCGGCTGGTGCTGGAGGTCACCGAACACGCCGTCGCGACCGACCTGGACGAGCTGATCCGGCGGCTCGCGGAGCTGCGGGCCACCGGTGTACGGATCGCGCTCGACGACTTCGGCGCCGGCTACTCGTCGCTGGGGCAGCTACGCCGGCTGCCGATCGACATCCTGAAGATCGACCACAGCCTGGTGACCGAACCGGAGCCGGAGCCGAACGGCGGGATCCGCAGCGTGGCGGCGGTCGGCATGGTGGACATGGTGATGCGGTTGGGCCACCGGCTGGGGCTTGAGGTGATCGCGGAGGGGGTGACCACCCCGGCCGAGTTGGCGGCGGTGGTGGCGGCCGGCTGCCGCTTCGGCCAGGGGCTGCTGTTCGGCTGGGGAGTGCCGGCCGAACACCTGGCAGCGCGGCTGGTGGCGGCCTCGACATGGACCGGTGACGCCCAGCTGGCGGTGCCCGCGCAGCGGACCGGCGAGCCGGTCCCGGAGACACCGGGTGCCCAAGATGTGAGATCTGTTGACTCAGCGCGTGAGATGCGGCAGGCTTAGCGCCATGTCCTCGATCCGGTTTGCCCGAGTACTTACCTGAGCGCACTCTCTCCGAGAGTGCGCTGGCCCCGTGCATCCCGCACGAGGGCTTTTTTGTTGTCCGGCCCGCCACGCGCACCCGAAGGCTGAACCGCCATGACGCGACCCACACCAGAGACCCTCGCCCAACGAGCCCACGCCGCCGGCCAGCCGGCGCCCGTCGTAGCCTCCCCGGCCACCGTCGCATCGGCCGCCGCGGTACGAACCGCCGCTCCGGTCCAGGTTTCCGGTGCCGGCTCGCTCGTGCGGTCGCTTGAGGCGCTGGAGGTGGAGGTCGCGTTCGGCATTCCCGGCGGCGCGATCCTGCCCGCGTACGACCCGCTCTACGACTCGACCGTCCGGCACATCCTGGTCCGGCACGAGCAGGGCGCGGGGCACGCCGCCGCCGGCTACGCCCAGGCGACCGGGCGGGTGGGTGTCTGCATCGCCACCTCCGGGCCGGGCGCCACGAACCTGGTCACCCCGATCGCCGACGCCTACATGGACTCGGTGCCGATGGTGGCGATCACCGGGCAGGTGGCCCGCCCGTCGATCGGTTCGGACGCCTTCCAGGAGGCCGACATCCAGGGCATCACCCTGCCGATCACCAAGCACAACTTCCTGGTGCAGACGCCGGAGGAGATCCCGCAGATCCTGGCCGAGGCGTTCCATCTGGCCTCGACCGGCCGACCCGGCCCGGTGCTGGTGGACATCCCCAAGGACGTCCTGCAGGCGCAGACGACGTTCCGCTGGCCGCCCACCCTGGACCTGCCCGGTTACCGGTCCACGCTGCACCCGCACGGCAAGCAGATCCGGGAGGCGGCGCGGCTGATGGCCACGGCCCGCCGGCCGGTGCTGTACGTCGGCGGCGGGGTGCTCAAGGCGCAGGCCACCGAGGGGCTGCGGCGGCTGGCCGAGCTGACCGGCATCCCGGTGGTGACCACGCTGATGGCCCGGGGCGCGTTCCCGGACTCGCACCGGCAGCACCTCGGAATGCCGGGGATGCACGGCACGGTCGCCGCGGTGTACGCCCTGCAGAAGGCCGACCTGATCGTGGCGCTGGGCGCCCGGTTCGACGACCGGGTGACCGGCCGGCTCGACACCTTCGCACCGGGCGCGGCGATCGTCCACGCGGACATCGACCCGGCCGAGATCGGCAAGAACCGGCACGCCGACGTGCCCATCGTCGGCGACGTCCGGTACGTGGTCGACGAGTTGCTGACGGCGGTCGGGCAGGACCGGTCCGGTGCCGGTGCCGGGGTCGACCGTACCGAGTGGTGGGCACTGCTGGACGACCTGCGCCTGCGCTACCCGCTGGGGTACGACGAGCCGGCCGACGGCACGCTGGCCCCGCAGCACGTGATCAAGCGGATCGGCGAACTCGTCGGCCCGGACGCGGTCTACGTGGCGGGGGTCGGGCAGCACCAGATGTGGGCCAGCCAGTTCATCTCGTACGAGAAGCCCCGGAGCTGGCTGAACTCCGGTGGTCTCGGCACCATGGGCTACGCCGTGCCGGCGGCGATGGGCGCCAAGGTCGGCCGGCCGGACACGGCCGTGTGGGCGATCGACGGCGACGGTTGCTTCCAGATGACCAACCAGGAGCTGGCGACCTGCGCGCTGGAGGGCATCCCGATCAAGGTCGCGGTGATCAACAACGGTAACCTCGGCATGGTCCGGCAGTGGCAGACGCTGTTCTACAACGAGCGTTACTCGAACACCGAGCTGGGCACCCACAAGCACCGCATCCCGGACTTCGTCAAGCTGGCCGAGGCGCTCGGCTGCGTGGGGCTGCGCTGCGAGAACGCCGCGGACGTCGACCGGACGATCGAGGCGGCCATGGAGATCAACGACACACCCGTCGTGATCGACTTCGTGGTGGGCAAGGACGCCATGGTCTGGCCGATGGTCGCCGCCGGCACCAGCAACGACGAGATCATGTTCGCCCGGGACGTGCGCCCGGCCTTCGACGAGGACGAGATCTAACTCATGACCATCCATACTCTCTCCGTCCTGGTGGAGAACAAACCGGGCGTGCTGGCCCGGGTGGCCGGGCTGTTCTCCCGGCGCGGTTTCAACATCGACTCGTTGGCCGTGGGGGAGACCGAGAATCCCGAGGTCTCCCGGATCACGATCGTGGTCAACGCCGAGACCTCGCCACTGGAGCAGGTCACCAAGCAGCTCAACAAGCTGGTCAACGTACTCAAGATCGTGGAACTGGATCCGACGGTCTCGGTGGCCCGGGAACTCCTGCTGGTCAAGGTCCGGGTGGACCGGTCGGCCCGGTCGCAGGTGCTGGAGACCGTGGACCTGTTCCGGGCGCGGGTGGTGGACGTCTCACCGGAGACCCTGACCATCGAGGCGACCGGCACGCCCGACAAGCTGGACGCGCTGCTGCGCGACCTCGAACCGTTCGGCATCAAGGAAATGGTCCAGTCCGGGCTGGTGGCCATCGGCCGGGGCGCCCGGTCCATCACCGCCGGCCCCGCGCTGCGGGCCGCGTGACCGGCGTGCCGACCGGCCGCCGTAGGAAAGGGAAGAGTTCATGAGCGCTGAGGTGTACTACGACGACGATGCCGACCTGGCCGTCATCCAGGGCCGCAAGGTCGCGGTGATCGGCTATGGCAGCCAGGGGCACGCGCACGCCCTGTCGCTGCGGGACTCCGGCGTCGACGTGGTGGTCGGGTTGCCGGAGGGTTCGAAGAGCCGGGCCAAGGCCGAGGAGCAGGGACTGCCGGTGCGTACGCCGGCGGAGGCGGCCGCCGAGGCGGACGTGATCATGGTGCTGGCGCCGGACACCGCGCAGCGCACGCTCTACGCCGAGTCGATCGCGCCGCACCTGTCCGCCGGCAAGGCCCTGTTCTTCGGGCACGGGTTCAACATCCGTTACGGCTTCATCACCCCGCCGTCCGACGTGGACGTCGCGATGGTGGCGCCGAAGGGGCCGGGTCACCTGGTGCGCCGGCAGTACGTCGACGGCAAGGGTGTGCCCTGCCTGGTGGCCATCGAGCAGGATGCCAGCGGCAACGCCCTGGCCCTGGCGCTGGCGTACGCGAAGGGCATCGGCGGGACCCGGGCCGGGGTGATCCGGACCAGCTTCGCCGAGGAGACCGAGACCGACCTGTTCGGTGAGCAGGCGGTGCTCTGCGGCGGCGCCTCGGCGCTGGTGCAGACCGGTTTCGAGGTGCTCACCGAGGCCGGTTACGCCCCGGAGATCGCCTACTTCGAGTGCCTGCACGAGCTGAAGCTGATCGTCGACCTGATGTACGAGGGCGGCATCGCGCGGATGCGGTACAGCGTCTCGGACACCGCCGAGTACGGCGACTACTCGCGTGGGCCGCGCGTGATCGACGCGCGGGTGAAGGACGAGATGCGGCGGATCCTCGCCGAGATCAGGTCCGGTGAGTTCGCTCGGGAGTGGATCGCCGAGGACGACGCGGGCCGGCCCAACTTCAGCAAGTGGCGGGCCGAGGGTGCCGCGCACCCGATCGAGGAGACCGGCAAGGAACTGCGCGGGATGATGAGCTGGGTGGACCGGCCGATCACCGAGACCGCCTGATCCGCTCCGGCCCGTCGGGCCGTACCCGGTGCTCTCCCCGGCCCGGGTACGGCCCTGAACCATGTCCACCGGATCAAGTGATCTTGCGTGTGATGTCGGGTTTGTGAGGGCGCTCACGCGAGGTGCCGGGCCCTGTGAGGCCGGTGGCGGCCTACCATCGGCGGTGGGCGTGCCAACCTTGGCCGGCGCCTTCACTTCAGATCCTTCAGTGGCACAGAGATCCTTCAGTGGCACAGCTCGGCTCAGTGGCACCCCGCAATGGCACCCCCAGCGGTGGCACGTAGCCCAGTGGCACGCAGCTCAGTGGCACGGACCGGCGGAGGGCGCAGAGCGGCGCCACCGCCGCCGCCGAACCGTCCGGACGACATCTACGAGGACCGATGACTCCTGTCGTACTGATCGCCGAAGAACTCGCCCCCGCCGCCATCGACGTGCTCGCGCACGACTTCGACGTACGGCACGTTGACGGCACCGACCGGCCCGCCCTGCTGGGGGCGCTCGCCTCCGCGGACGCGGTCATCGTGCGCAGCGCCACCCAGATCGACGCCGAGGCCGTGGCCGTGGCCTCCCGGCTCAAGGTGGTCGCCCGGGCCGGCGTCGGCCTGGACAACGTGGACGTACCGGCGGCCACCGCGCGCGGGGTGATGGTGGTCAACGCACCCACCTCCAACATCGTCTCCGCCGCCGAGCAGGCCGTCGCGCTGCTGCTCGCGGTGGCCCGGCACACGGCCAGCGCCAGCTCCGCGCTCAAGGCGGGTGAGTGGAAGCGGTCCAAGTACACCGGCGTCGAGGTGCAGGGCAAGACCGTCGGCGTGGTGGGACTCGGTCGGATCGGTGTGCTGTTCGCGCAGCGGATGGCGGCGTTCGGCACCCGGCTCGTGGCCTACGACCCCTACATCCAGCCGGCCCGCGCGGCCCAGCTCGGGGTACGGCTGGTCGGGTTGGAGGAGCTGCTGCGGGAGAGCGACTTCATCTCCATCCACCTGCCCAAGACGCCCGAGACGATCGGCCTGATCGGCGAGAAGGAGCTGGCGATCGTCAAGCCCGGCGTCCGCATCGTCAACGCGGCCCGCGGCGGCCTGGTGGACGAGGAGGCCCTCGCGCACGCGATCGCCGAGGGTCGGGTCGGCGGCGCCGGCATCGACGTGTACGCGAAGGAGCCCTGCACCGCCTCGCCGCTGTTCGCCTTCGACAACGTGGTGGCGACCCCGCACCTGGGTGCCTCCACCGCCGAGGCGCAGGACAAGGCCGGTCTCGCGGTCGCCCGCAGCGTGAAGCTCGCGTTGCAGGGCGAGTTCGTCCCGGACGCCGTGAACGTGCAGGCCGGCGGCGTCGTCGCCGAGGACGTCCGGCCGCTGCTGCCGCTGGCGGAGAAGCTGGGCAAGGTCTTCACGGCGGTCGCCGGCCAGGTCGCCGCGAGCGTGACCGTGGAGGTGCGCGGCGAGATCCTGGCGAACGACGTGTCGGTGCTCCGGCTCGCCGCCACCAAGGGGCTGTTCACCTCCGTGGTGGAGGAGCAGGTGACCTACGTGAACGCCCCGCACCTGGCCGCCGACCGGGGCGTCGAGGTGGGACTCGCCACGGTCGCCGAGACCAGCGAGCAGCCCAACCTGGTGACGGTACGCGGCGCGTTGCCGGACGGCCGTACGGTCAGCGTCTCCGGCACGGTGGTCGGGACCGGCGGCCGGGATGTCGTCAAGCTCACCGAGGTCGACGGCTTCGACCTGGAGCTGGGCGCCGAGGGCATCCTGCTGTTCTTCCGCTACGCGGACCGGCCGGGCGTGGTCGGCACGGTGGGCTCGATCCTGGGTGAGGCGGGCGTCAACATCGCCGCCATGCAGGTGGCCCGGCGGGAGGCCGGTGGCGAGGCGCTGATGACCCTCACCGTGGACTCGGCGGTTGGTGCCGAGCTGCTCGACTCGGCAGCCGCCTCGATCGGCGCCACCGCGGTGAGCGCCGTCGACCTGCGCGAAGAGTAGTCAGTGAAAGGAAGGGCCCCTTGTTATCGCTTTTCGGATAGCAAGGGGCCCTTCTTAACGCCTCTGGAGCAGCGCGGATCTCCGGCGGCTGTACCTGTGCGTCCCCCGATCAGATCGCGGGGGGTACCGGTTGCGCGGGCGCCGGGCCGACGTACCGGGCGGCCGGGCGGATGATCTTGCTGTCCTCGGCCTGCTCCAGGATGTTCGCGCACCACCCGATGACCCGGCTGGTCGCGAAGGTGGGAGTGAACATCTCCCGGGGCAGTCCACACAGCTCCATCACCACCCCGGCGTAGAACTCCACATTGGTGTGCAGTTCCCGCCCGGGCTTGAGTTCGGCGAGCAGCTCCAGGACCCGGCGTTCGACGGTGCCGGCGAAGGTCACCAGATCGCCACCGAGCGATTCCGCGACGTCCCGCAGCATCCGAGAGCGCGGGTCCTCGGTCCGGTAGACCGGGTGACCGAAGCCCATGATCCGCTCGCCGGCCAGCACCCGGGCCCGGATCCACTCGTCGATCCGGTCCGGCGTCCCGATCGCGTCGAGCGTGTCGAGCGCCCGGCTGGGCGCACCGCCGTGCAGCGGGCCGGACAGGGCGCCGAGCGCGCCGCACAGGCAGGCGATCAGGTCGGCGCCGGTGGACGCGATCACCCGGGCGGTGAACGTCGAGGCGTTGAAGCCGTGGTCGATGGTGGAGATCAGATAGCGCTCGATGGCTCGGGCGTGTGCCGGTTCGGGTTCACTCCCGGTGAGCATGTAGAGGTAGTTGGCCGCGTAGCCGAGGTCGGGGTGTGGCTCGATCGGATCGTCGCCGTGGGCCAACCGGTGCAGCGCCGTGATCAGCGTCGGCGTGAGAGCGCAGGCGTACAGCGCGTCGGCGCGTCGGGCCGCCGGATCGATGTCCAGCAGCGGTCGCACCCCGCGGATCGAGCCGGCCAGCGAGAGCGCGGTGCGCAGCCCGTCGAGCGGGCTGGACCGGGCATCCCGGGCGATCGGACCGAGCAGCGGACGCAGCGCGTCGGGGATCCGGCGCAGCGGGGCGATCTCGGCCGCGAAGGCAGCCGCGCCGGCGGCGTCGGGCACCTCGCCATCGATCATCAACGCCCAGACGTCCTCCAGGCCGCGTGCCGCCGCCAACTCGATGGCCGAGTACTGGCGGTAGTGGTAGAAGCCCTCGCGGCCTCGTACGTCACCGATCGTGGTCTCGGTGACGACCACGCCGCTCAGCCCGCGCGGCACGTCGGTGGTTCCGCCGCCGGGTCCGGTCCCGGATTCGGCCGCCGGGACGGGGGCGAGTTGTGTCATGGCTTCTCCTCGGGTTCGTGAATCGCGACTGTGGCTCGCCTTTGAGAAGTTGTCAACGTTGACGAATCAATGTGAGGATGGCGTCGTGTGGGGTGACGAGGGTGGGGACCGGTTGACGACCGAGCAGGTCGCGCGGCGGTTGGGGGTCAAGCCCGAGACCGTGTACGCCTACGTGAGCCGTGGCGTGTTGCACAGCACCCGGGACAGCACCGGACGCGGTAGCTGGTTCGACCCGGAGGAGGTGGACCGGCTCGCGGCGCGGGGTTCCCGGAACCGCCGGTCCAGCGCGCCGGGGCTGGTGATCCGTACCGAACTCACCCTGATCGAGGACGGCCGGCTGTCGTACCGGGGTCTCGACGCGACCGACCTGGCTCGGACCCGGACCTTCGAGGCGGTGGCCCACTGGCTGTGGTCGGCTCGGATGGAGCGGGAGATCCGTTTCACCGCCCCGGACGGCCCGGTCGAACTGGCCCGGACCGCGCTCGCCGCGCTGCCTCCCGGGGTGCGGACCATGGACCGGCTGCGGGTGATCGCCGAGGTGGTGGCGTCGGCCGATCCGCTGCGCTTCACCACCGAGCCGGACGCCGTGGCCGCCGCCGGTGGTGCCCTGCTGGCGGCCATGGTCGACGCGCTGCCACTGGTCGGCGGTGGTTCGGCGGGTTCAGCCGGTTCGGCGGGCTCGACCGGCGCGTTGGAGCCGGGCGACCCGCGACTGGCGGCCCGACTGTGGCCCCGGCTGACCGCCCGACCCGCGCGGCCCGACGCCGTGGCGGCGCTCAACGGGGCGCTGGTACTGCTCGCCGACCATGACCTCGCGGCGTCCACAGTGGCCGCCCGGGTCGCGGCCTCCACCCGGGCGCACCCGTACGCCGTGGTCGCCGCGGGGCTGGGTGCCTTCGAAGGGCCGTTGCACGGTGCGGCGCCCGGCCGCACCTACCGGCTGCTGGCCAGCGCGATCGCCAGCGGTGATCCGTTGGCGGCCTACTCGGAGTCGCTGCGCTCCGACGGCCGGTCCGAGGGGTTCGCGTCCCGTCCGCACCCGCTCTATCCCGGGGAGGACATCCGCGCGGTGACGCTGCTGGAACTGCTCGCGCCGGTACCCGTGGCGGAGCCGGTGCGCGCCGCGATAACCGGCCTGATGGCGGCGGCCCGGCAGCGGACCCCGCGGTACCCCACCGTCGAGTTCGCGCTGGCCGCGCTCGCACACACCTGCGAGATGACGCCCGATGCCGGGGAGGCCATCTTCGCGGTCGCCCGTACCGCCGGGTGGATCGCCCACGCCATCGAGGAGTACGCGGAGCCGGGGCTGCGGTTCCGCTTCCAGGGCAGCTATCAGGGAGTGCGTCCCGACCCGGTCCGACCCGTCCCGGCGGCGCGGTCCGGAGGGGCGGGTGAGGTCGATTTGAGAGATTAACCCGCGTACGAGTCTTGCGGGCGGTTACGCCGAGTCGATAGCGTATCGACATAGGTTATCCGGTGAGCTTCCCGACGCGGGGCTCGTCTTCGGGTGACGAAGCACGGCGTCGCACCGGGTGACTGGCACCACCCCGGCGAGCGCGAACCAGGAGTGACCGGCGGTCGGGCGGTGCAGCCACACCAGTCCTGTCGCCAGCCACTCCAGCGCATTCGTCGACGATCGGCCCTCACGATCGTTGCCGAGACCGTGAGGGCCGATCACCAGCAACGCCCACGCCGCCACCGGCGCCGATCCCGCCCGAGTCGGGAGAGAAGCCGGTCGGCCAGGCGGGCGGGTTCAGTTCGCCGCGAACAGCGCCCGGTAGCCGTCCGTGGTGGGGAACCAGTCGTATCCGACCGGCCCGGCCGCGAACAGCGCGGTGGCGTAGGCGTCCGCGACCGACAATTCCGGTCCGACGACCGTGGCCGCGGTGAGGTGGTCGACCGGTGCCCCGGTGTGCGGGTCGACCACGTGGTTCCGCCGGCCGCCCACCCCGGACGTGCCGACCGCGCCGGCGGTCATCTCCAGCACCAGCGGCGGCCGGCGACGGTCCCGGGTGGGATCGTGCAGTGCGATCCGCCATGGGCCGCCGTGCGGCGCGTGGCCCCGGACCAGCAGGTCAGAGCCGCTCAGTACGGCGTAGTCGTCGATGCCGGCGGCGCGCAGCCGGGTGGCGGCCCGGTCCACCGCCCAGCCGATGAGCAGGCCGCCGGGGTCGAAACCACCGGGCACGGCCCAGGCGTCGAACCAACCGTCCGTGGCCGCCCGCATCGCGGCGCACCGGTCGACGATGTCGGCGAGCGGCGGGTAGGCGTCCGGCGCGATCTCGGCCCGGCGCAGCCGGGAGACCAGGCTGTCGGTCCGCAGCGGGCTGTAGGTGACGTCGATCGCCCGTAGTTCGGCCACAGCGTCGGCGATAGCTTCGCTCAGGCCGCGCCGGCCCAGCCGGGCGGGCGCGTTGAGCACGAGGCGGAACTCGGCGGTCGAGGTCTGTACGGTGTGTCGCGCCACGATCCGGTCCGCCGGTGTGCCGCCGAGCGGCCGGAGCGGATGGTCCCCGGTCCAGACGCCGAGCCGCAGGTCCGGTGGTTCGGCCCGGTCCATCGTGGGTGCGGCCGGACCTGACCGGCTCACACGGTTTCCCATCATCGTTTCGCCCCCCTGTAGCGCAACGCTGATCACGCTAGGTGGTCAACATGACTGGACGATGGATCAACGCTGTGAGAATCCTGTACCGTCCGTCACCTTCCCGAAATGTGGAAGATTCGTACTGGAGAGCGGGACGGTGGCCTACCGTACTCCGGAACGGTGGTTAAGGGACGGAGCAGGGACGTGGCGGTGGCACGGATCGCGGTGGTGGCCGGCGACGGTATCGGGCCGGAGGTGGTCGACGAGGCGCGCAAGGTCCTCGACGCCGTACTGCCGGGAATCGAGGCGACCGAGTACGACCTGGGCGCGGCGCGGTACCACCGCACCGGCGAGGTCCTGCCGGACAGCGTTCTGGCCGAACTGGCCGGGCATGACGCGATCCTGCTCGGCGCGGTCGGCGACCCCGGCGTACCCCCGGGGGTGCTGGAGCGGGGTCTGCTGCTCAAGCTGCGGTTCGCCTTCGACCAGTACGTCAACCTCCGGCCGTCCCGCCTCTGGCCGGGCACCGCCGGACCGCTCGCCGACGTCAAGGCCGGCGACATCGACCTGCTGGTGGTCCGCGAGGGCACCGAGGGCCTGTACGCCGGGGCCGGTGGGGCCCTGCACCGGGACACCCCGGCCGAGGTGGCCACCGAGGAGAGCCTGAACACCCGGCACGGCGTCGAGCGGGTCATCCGGGACGCCTTCGCCCGCGCCCAGCGGCGGACCCGCCGCCGGGTCACGCTGGTCCACAAGAGCAACGTGCTGACCCACGCCGGCTCGCTGTGGACCCGGACCTTCGCGGCGGTGGCGGCCGAGTACCCCGACATCACCACCGAGTACCAGCACGTCGACGCCGCCGCCATGTACCTGGTGACCCAACCCCAGCGGTACGACGTGGTGGTGACCGACAACCTGTTCGGCGACATCCTCACCGACATCGCGGCGGCGGTGACCGGCGGCATCGGCCTGGCGGCCAGCGGCTGCATCAACCCGGAGCGGCGCTATCCGTCGATGTTCGAGCCGGTACACGGCTCGGCGCCGGACATCGCCGGGCAGGGCGTGGCCGATCCGGTGGCGGCGGTGCTCTCCGCGGCGCTGCTGCTGGAGCACCTGGGCCACCCGGCGGAGGCCGAACGAGTATCCCGGGCGGTGGCCACGGAGCTGGCCGGCCGGGACTCCGGTATCGCGCTGCGCACCGCCGAGGTGGGCGACCGCCTCGCCGCCGCCGCCACCGCCTGACCCCTACCAGGTACCGGGCCACGAGCCCCACGCCGTCCGGGCCCCGGCCCACGACGGCCCCAAGTCTTGCCCGTCCGGGCGGGTGCGGTCCCCGATCGGGGTTCGCCGGGCCCGCCCACGACGGGCCCGAGTCTTGCCCGTCCGGGCGGGTGTGGCCCCTGATCGGGGTTCGCCGGACCCGCCCGCGACGGGCCCGAGTCTTGCCCGTCCGGGCGGGTGTGGCCCCTGATCGGGGTTTCGGAGAGACCCACCACCACGAAGGCAGAAGAACCGACCCAAACAGAGGGGGGTGAAGGGAAACTAAAAACACACAACCA
>NZ_JBTIXF010000072.1:0-32877 GCF_055793945.1 Plantactinospora sp. A48
ACTAGCAGGTTCTTTCGCATCCGACCTCCTTCGCTCTCCCGTCCCCTCCCACCGCACCCCCCCCCGGCCGGGTCGGGCGACGCCGGGACCACCGGCGCGGCACCGCCCGACCACGGCTCAGCGGACGCCGATGGTGCTGCTGCCGTAGCTCCTCGGGCTGCTGGCCGGGTTGGCGGTCACCCACCAGAAGGGCAGCGCCGTGGTGGGCGCCGAGGCCCGCTGGATCAGGTACGACTTCCCACTCTGGGCCGGGATGGCGATGGTGGCGCCGCTCTGGTTCGCCAGTACGGTGCCACCGGTCTCGTCGACGACCGTCACGTTCTGCCCGGACCACGGGTTGCGGACCGTGATGGTGCCGGTCGCGCCCGCGTCCACCGACAGGGTGACGATGTTCCCGCCCCGGATCTGCACGTGCGCCTTCCCCCTGTGCTGGATGAAGACGGTGCCGTCGACGTCCCAGCCGCTGGGCCAGGCCGGCGCGACCCGCAGGGTGCCGTCGTAGTCCTGGATCAGGCCCTCGGTCACCGCCGCCGCCGTGACGCCCATCTGCTCGAAGTACGGGGAGCTGCCGCCGCCCTGCCAGGTGGCCAGCCCGCTGGCGTAGATCTGGTACTTCCCGACCATGGTCGTGAGGGTGGACTTCAGGTCACTGGCCAGACCCAGCCGGGCCGCCTGGAGCGGGTCGAAGCTCCAGTCGGGCTGGGTCGGGAACGGACGGTGGCTGAAGGTGTTGCGGGCCAGCGCCGTCTGGCTGCCGCTGTCCCCGATCAGGTTGTACGGCCACACCGGTTCGAGGCCGAGGTTCTCCTGGTTGTGCAGCGCCGCCGACGTCTGCGCGGAGTTGGTGATCACCGTGACGCCGCCGGAGTTGGTGGTGGGATAGTCCCGGATCTTCGGGATCGCGGCGTTGAGCTGGCTGGCCACGTCCGAGTCCACGCCGAGGGTCTGCGCGGCCTGCACCGCGACCGGGAACAGCGCCTTCATGGCCGCGACGTCGGTGACCGGGTCACTGACGTTCCACTGCGTCTCGTGCGCGTTCGACGTGGTGTGCAGCTTGCCGTCCGAACCGGTGGTGGCGTGCGAGAGCAGGAACCGCGCCGAGTCCCGGATGATCGGGTAGTTCGCCGACAGGAACGCCCGGTCGTCGGTGGCCAGGTACGTCTGCCAGATCCACAGCCCGATCTCCGCCCCGCTGGTCACGGTCTGGGCGTTGAACGACACGATCCGGTTGCTGCACGAGGCGTTGCTCTCCTCCGAGCCCGGGGCGTACTCGCCGTTGCCGTTGAACCGCATCGTCTCCGGCACGCAGATACCCTGGTGGTTCGGGTAGTGCGAGCTGGTCCAGGCGGCGATGTTGGACAGGTTGGTGCGGTACAGGTTGAAGATCGGCGAGTTCTCGTCGAACGCGCCCGCCGACAGGTTGGCCTGCACGAACATGCGCAGGTTCCAGAACCAGTACCCGGCCGGGTACCACGGCTGGCTGTCCTGGGCGTAGCTGAACAGGTCCGCCAGCCCCGCCTGGGTGCCCGGTACGGTGTCCCGGTTGATCGAGGCGATGTAGAACAGGTACAGCGTGCGCATGTTCTCGAAGTACTCGCCGGACCCGTCGCTGGAGGTGATCTTCAGCAGGCCCACCGAGTCCCAGTAGTTGTGCCACCAGGACAGGTGGCTCGCGGCCAGGTCCGCCGAGGAACGGGTCAGGTCGCTGCCCAGCAGGGTGTTCGCGGTGCTGATCGCGTTCCCACCGGTCCACTTCGGCGACACCGCGATCACCCGGAACGAGCCGTCGCTGTTGGGTTGGAAGCTGACCTGACCGGTCAGGTTGTTCGGGTTCGACGCCTGGACGTTCCGACCACCGGCGCTGATCGCCGCCATCGCCCCGAACGTCTGGTTGGACGCTCCGACCTGGCTGTTGTCCGTCCAGGTCTGGGACAGCGCGGCCACCGAGCCGGACGCCTGCGCGCTGGGGTTACGGCCGCTCCACAGCTTCACCTGGGCCGTCTGGGTGCTGTTCGGATCCGCGCCGGTGACGTCCACGACCAGTTCCGGGGCGTCCGCCCGCACGTACGCGGTCAGCGTCATCCCGCCGCCGGACTCGTGCAGCGTCCCGTCGTAGAGGTCCAGGTAGCCGTGGAAGTCCGACGCCCCGGTCAGCCGGCTGATCCCCGGGATCACGACCTGACCCGGTGACTTACGGTCCGGGAACGTGTCGTTGCGGTTGAGCTGCGCGGTGAAGCCGTTCGCCGCCCAGGTCGCGACGCCCAGGCTGCCGTTGCCGAACGGTACGGACTGGGTGTTGGCGCTGTTCGGCCGGTTCAGCACGATGTCCGACCGGCGGGCCACGTTCGGGGTGTCCACCGCGAAGCGCCCGTTCTGCCAGGCGGTCGTCGTGGTACCCGGCGGCGGCGAGGTCGGCGGCGCGCTCGTGGGCGGGGCCGAGGTGGGCGGCGCGGAGGTCGGGGGCGCGCTCGTGGGCGGCGCGGAGGTGGGCGGCGCGCTCGTGGGCGGCGCGGAGGTCGGCGGCGCGGAGGTCGGGGTCACCCCGCCGGTGCAGGTCACCCCGTTGAGCGCGAAGCTCGCGGGCATCGGGTTGCTGCCGGTGCTGCTGCCGTTGAACCCGAAGTTCGTGCTCCCCCCGGTGGGGATGCTGCCGTTGTACGACACGTTGCTGGCGGTCACCTCGGCACCGGACTGCGTGTAGGTCGCGTTCCAGATCTGGGTGATCGTCTGGCCGGCCGGGAAGGACCAGGTCAGCCGCCAGTTGCTGATCGGGTCACCGAGGTTGTTGATGGTCACGCTGGCGCCGAAGCCGCCGGGCCATTCGCTGCTGACCGCGTACGTCACCTGGCAGCCGGTGGCCGCCTGGGCGGACGCCGCCGCGCCGAGCCCGTACGCGGTCAGCGCGGCCGTCATCGTGGCGGCGAGCCAGACCCGGCGTCGGGTACGTCTGGTGATCCTCACGGGATCCTCCTGGTCACATGGGTCGCGTCGCCCCGGCTGGGGCCGGGGTGGAGGGTGCTGGGCACCCGGTAGATCTCTCCGAGCGGGCGAGCGACGGTCGGTGATCGTGGATTGCCGCTGCCCCCAGCGGGGCACCAACGATCCACTCGGGCCGGCGGGTTCCTCCTGTTCGGGCCGGACGGGCACACCCGAGACGGCGGTCATCCGACGACGGGCGTTGGTTCACGTTCGGGTTGGCCACCGGCCGGCCGCCACCCGGGGGCGCCACGGTCCGGTACGGGGTGGTTGTGGCCTGCCGATACGGTTAGCCCGGATCCCGTTTCCCGGCGCCGGCCCACACCCCGGTGAGCACGATGCGACGAACGCATTGGTCTGATGTTACCGCTAACATCGGCCCGGTCAATAGACCGGCTCCGATCGCTGTCGCCGCCGCGTCCGCGCCGATCACCCGGGCTCCGGCCGACCCACTCGATGGCCCGACGGCACCGGCGCCGACCACCCGGGACACGCACGCCGCCGGAACCCACGCTGTTCGGGTCACGCGACGGCGCCGGCCGCCGGCCACTCCACTCGGGAGGGCCGACGACCGGCGCCGGGGTGTGGCCAGCCGGACCCGTCGGGACCGGCCGATCTCCGTCAGCGGTAGCCGGCGGCGATGATGTCGGCCTGGATCGCGTTCTCGGTGGCGTCGGACGGGTAACCGGCCACCATGGCTCCCTCGTAGAAGGTGCCCGCGCTGAGGTTCGCGCCGCCGTCGGGCTTGCAGCAGTCGCCGCCGCTGCCCAGGATGATCGCACCCTGCTTCTTCATCGGGCTGTAGCCGTTCGGCAGGCCACCGTCATAGACGGTGTAGAGGCTGCCGGACTGGGCGTTGCTGCCCTTCATGGCGAACCGCGAGGTGCCGTTGTTCTTCAGGGTGGCGGTGACGAACTTGCTGGTGAAGGCCCGCTGGTTCGGGTTCCAGGACTGGCTGCCACCCGGGTAGAGACCCCACTCCAGGTCGGCCTGCACCCACGGCCCGGAGCCGGAACAGCCACCGAACCAGCACTGCTTGCTGAAGTTGATCGAGTCCATCGCGCCGGCCGCGTCGGCCTTCCGGGTGGTCTCGCTGTTGCCGTAGTCGAAGCAGCAGCCGCTGTTCACGTGCGTACCGCTGGTCACCATGTACATGCCCTCGGGCTGGCTGCCGGTCGGGACGCCGGTCAGGTGGCCGTCCCGCCAGTAGCTGTTGCTCGGGTTGATGTACAGCGAGTACGCCTTGTTGCCGCTGACCGTCAGCGACTCGGTCGTCGCGGTCGCCGGACGGCTCTGCGGCGAGCCGGGAACCTGGGCGGAACCCTGGTACCACAGATCGTTCCCGCGTCCCGACTGGTCGAAGACGGCGGTGATGACGCAGGTGGTGCCGGCGCAGAACGAGTCCTGGGTCGCCGCGTTGGCGTAGCCGCCGGCGCTGAGCACCGCGATGTTGCGGGTGGTGTTGTCGGACGAGCGGCGGACCTGGTACAGGTTGCCGTTGTAGCTGGTGTACAGCGCCCGGGTGGTGCTGTGCGCGGCGACGCAGGGGGTGCCACCGGCGGCGTAGATGTCACAGGGCCGGCCGCCCGGCGGCGGCGGGGAGGTCGGCGGCATCGAGGTGGGCGGCGTCGAGGTGGGCGGCGCGGAGGTGGGGGTCGTCGACGTGCTCCACTGCTGGTTGCGGCCGCCGTTGCAGGACCACAGGATCAGCTTCGTCCCGTTGGCCGTACCGGCGCCGTTGGCGTCCAGACACAATCCGGACTGCTGGCCGGTGATCGTGCCGTTGGAGTTGACGTTCCACTGCTGGTTGGACTGACCGTTGCAGTCCCAGATGATCACCGCGGTGCCGTTGCTGGTGCCCTGACCGTTCGCGTCCAGGCACTTGTTGCCGTACACCTGCAACTGCTTGCCCGAGGTGTACGTCCAGGACTGGCCGGCGGCACCGTTGCAGTCCCACAACTGCACCTGGGTGCCGTTCGTGGTCGACGAGTTCGGCACCTCGACACACCGGCCGGACTGCGCACCGACGATCGAGCCGGGTCCGGGCGCGGCTATCGCGACGTGTGCCTGGGTCGCCAGCGCGGTGCCGCCGACCACGAGGGCGAGGACGACCGCGCCGATCGCGGCGGAGAGCCGTCTGGGATGGATGGACCTGTGCGGGGAGATGACCATGGCGGTTCCTCGGGGCGTAGGGACTCCGGTGCGCTCGCGCTGGAGGGCCCGCGACTGGACCGGATAAGGGCCATCGATGTCAGCGCTAACAGCATGTCGTCGACGAATGCGCGGCCCCTGCCGGCCCGGTCAACCTCGACCAGCAGGCGGACTCGCCGTTCCTGCTCGGTCGGGACCCGGGCCGCGCGAATCCCGACGGCCAGATGTTATCGGTAACATCGACGTAGCCGATTTAACCACACCCCGCCGCAGAACGCCGCACCCCGCGTGGAACGGCCTACGCGTCCACCCGGAGCCGGTAGCCCCGCTTGACGACCGTCTCGACGTACCGGGACGAACCGAGCGCCGCGCGCAGCCGCACCACGGCCATGTCCACGGCGTGACTGTCGGCGGCCCGCGGCAGCGCCGCCGCCAGGTCCGCCCGCGGGATCACCACCCCGGGCCGGGCCGCCAACGCGGCCAGGATCGCCATGGTGGCCGGGGCGAGCAGCCGGACGGCGCCGTCGACCAGCACCGCGTGTCCCCGAAGCTCCAGTTCGGTGCCCGCCACCGACAACCGGCGGGCCCGCCGGGGCAGCTCGTCGGTGACCGCCCGGACCAGGGCGCCCAACCGGGCCCGGTCGGGCACCAGCACGGGTACGCCGGCGGCCCGCAGCGGGGCCGCGGTCACCGGGCCGACGCAGGCGGCCAGCACCCGGTCCGAGAACAGCTCGGTCGGGCTCATCCCGGTCACCTCCAGCAGCACCCGCACGGCGGGCGCGCTGGTGAAGGTGACGGCGTCGACCTGGCCGGCGAGGATCTGGCCCACCAGCCGACGGATCGGGCCCATGTCGGCCGGCGCCGTCCACCGGTACACCGGCACCTCCACCACCTCCGCCCCCGCGGCCCGCAGGGCGGTGGTGAACTCCTCCTGCGGGCCGCCGTGGAGCTGAACGGCGATCCGCCGACCCTCGATCCCCTCGGCGAGCAACTCCTGGAGGATCTCCTCGCACGACTCGGTCGGCGCCGCCCACTCCTCGCTGAGCCCGGCGGCCCGGATCGCGCCACACGGCTTGGCCCCCCGGGCGAACAGCCGGGCCCGCTCCAGACCGCCCCGCAGTGGCTCACCCACGCCCCAGCCCTCGGCCGCCTCCAGCCAACCCCGGAACCCGATCCCGGTGGTGACGACGACGATGTCCGGCGGCCGGCGGAGGCACTCCTCGGTGGCCTGCCGCAACGCGACGTCGTCGCGCAGCGGCACGATGGTGATGGTCGGGGCGTTGATGACCCGCGCGCCACGCCGTTCGAACAACGCCCGCAGCTCCGCGTTCCGGCGCTCGGCGGTGACCGCGACCGTGAACCCGGTCAGCGGCGCCGGTGCCGAAGCCGGCCGGCCCCCCTCGGTCACCGGAGCGCCACCTCCACCAGGCCGCCCCGGACCCGGGCCGGATAGACCGGCACGCAGATGTCGGGAACGTCCAGGCACCCGCCGGTGTCCAGGTCGTACGCCTGCTTGTGCATCGGGGACAGCACCACCGGCCGGTCGCCACGGGTACCCACGATCCCCCGGGACAGCACGTACGCCCCGGACAACGGATCACGGTTGCCGATCGCCCGTACCCCGTCGTCGTGCAACCGGAAGACCGCGACCTGGACACCGTCGAGCAGCGCCGCGGCGCCCCGCTCGGGCAGCAGGTCGGCCAGCCGGCAGACGGTCGTCCACCGGGTCGTGTCGGCGGTCCGGGCCACCGCTGCGGTCGTGCTCGGCGGCGTCATCACCGCACCGCCGGCATGCCGAGGGCGACCGGGCCACGGGCCGGCACCGGTTGGTCGCGTTCGACGGTGAACGCGATGGACGGATCGGGTGTGTCGGGCTCGTTGACGAACGAGACGAATCTGCGGAGCTTGTCCGGGTCGTCCAGCACGGCCCGCCACTCGTCGGCGTAGGAGTCGATGTGTCGGGCCATCGCCTCGTCGAGGTCGGCGCAGATCCCGAGGCTGTCCTCGACGATCACCGCGCGCAGGTGGTCGAGGCCACCGTCGAGCGACTCCAGCCAGGTGGCGGTGCGTTGCAGCCGGTCCGCCGTGCGGATGTAGTACATGAGATAGCGGTCGATCGTCCGGATCAGCTCCTCGGTGCTCAGGTCGGTCAGGAACAGCTCGGCGTGCCTCGGTCGGAATCCACCGTTGCCGCCGACGTAGAGGTTCCACCCCGTCTCGGTGGCGATGATTCCGAAGTCCTTGCTCCGGGCCTCGGCGCACTCCCGGGCACAGCCGGAGACCGCCGACTTTATCTTGTGCGGCGAGCGCAGGCCCCTGTACCGCAGCTCCAGCTCGATGGCCAGCCCGACGGAGTCCTGCACGCCGTAGCGGCACCAGGTGGACCCAACGCAGGACTTCACCGTACGCAGCGCCTTGCCGTAGGCGTGCCCCGACTCGAAGCCGGCCTCGACGAGCCGGCGCCAGATCCCCGGGAGCTGCTCGACCCGGGCGCCGAACAGGTCGATCCGCTGACCTCCGGTGATCTTGGTGTAGAGCCCGAAGTCGCGGGCCACCTCGCCGATCACGATCAGCCGCTCCGGCGTGATCTCCCCGCCCGGCACCCGGGGCACGACCGAGTACGTGCCGTCGCGCTGGATGTTGGCCAGGAAGTGGTCGTTGGTGTCCTGCAACGCGGCCTGCTCCCCGTCCAGGACGTGGCCGTTGCCCAGCGAGGCGAGGATCGAGGCGACCGCCGGCTTGCAGATGTCGCAGCCCCGGCCCGTGCCGTAGCCGGTGACCAGCTCCGAGAACGTGCGGATGCCGCGCACCCGGATCAGGTCGAACAACTCCTGGCGGGAGTAGTCGAAGTGCTCGCACAGCGCCGTCGACTGGACCACGCCGGCCTCGTCGAGCAGCGTACGCAGCAACGGCACGCAGGATCCGCAGGTGGTACCGGCCCGGGTACACGCCTTGAGGCAGCCGATGTCGGCGCACCCGCCCCCGATCGCCGTCACGATCTCGTCCTTGGTGACGGCGTTGCAGCTGCACACCTGCGCGTCGCCGGAGAGGGACACCGACGGCGCCCCCTCGGACAGGAAGTCGGCGAGCTTGCCGGGCACCGGCCCGCCGACGGCCGACCGCAGGGCCGGGTAGGCCGACACGTCGCCGACCAGGATGCCGCCGAGCAGAGTCTGCGCGTCGTCGCTCAGCACCAGCTTCGCGTAGATGCCGCTGGCCGGGTCGGCGTACACCACGTCGAGCGGGCCGGTGGTGGCGCCGAAGCTGCCCACGTCGACCCCGAGCAGCTTGAGCTTGGTGGACGTGTCGGCGCCGCCGAACCGGGCGGTGCCGCCGAGCAGCCGGTCCACCAGCACGTCCGCCATCGCGTAGCCGGGGGCGACCAGCCCGTAGCAGCGGCCGTCGACCGCCGCGCACTCCCCCACCGCGTAGATCCGCTCGTCGCTGGTCCGGCAGGTGTCGTCCACCAGCACCCCGCCCCGCTCCCCGACCGCCAAGCCGGCCGTGCGGGCCAGCTCGTCCCGGGGGCGCACCCCGGCGGCGAAGACCACCAGGTCGGTCTCCAGCGCCAGGTCGGCGGAGGTGTCCACCCGCAACCGGCCGTCCTGGGCGGTGACCCCGGTGACCCCGGTGCCGCAGTGGACCGCGATGTCCAGCTCCTCGATCCGCCGCCGCAGCATCGCGCCGCCGCCCTGGTCGACCTGCATCGGCATCAGGTGCGGCGCGAACTCCACCACCGAGGTGCGCAGGCCGAGCAGCCGCAGTGCGTTGGCGGCCTCCAGCCCCAGCAGGCCGCCGCCGACCACGGTCCCGACCGACCGGCCGGCCGCGTACGCCCGCAGCGCCTCCAGGTCGTCCAGGGTGCGGTAGACGAAGCAGCCCGGCTGGTCGGTGCCGGGCACCGGCGGCACGAACGGCCGCGACCCGGTCGCCAGCACCAGCACGTCGTACGGGTACTCCCCCGCGGCCGTGCGGACGATCTGGGCCGTCCGGTCGATCTCCGTCACGGGCTCGCCGAGCCGCAGGTCGGTGCCCGCGGGAACGCCGAGCGGGGCGAGGGTCAGTTCCTCCTCGCTGACCCCCTCGAACCAGGCGGACAGCCGGACCCGGTCGTACGCCCGGCGGTTCTCCTCCGCCAGCACGGTGACCGACCAGCGCCGGTCGGTGTCCCGGGCGGCCAGGGCCTCGATGAGACGCTGGCCGACCATGCCGTTCCCGATCACCACAAGTTTCATGGGTTGGTCACCTCCATACTCGACTCCGCTGAAGCGAGCCAGTCCACGATGCCGGTCACCGCGTCCCGGCAGCCGCCACAGCCGGTGGTGGCGCGGGTGGCCGAGACGATGTCCGGAAGAGTCCGGGCACCCTCCCGCCAGCACGCCGTGATCGTTGCCTTGGTCACCGAGTTGCACCGGCAGACCACCGCCTGCGCCGGCAGGAACGCCGGTGAGTCCGCCCGGGTCGGCGCGGCGGCGCCGTAGGACCGGCCGAGCAGCAGCGAGCGGCGGTCGGCGGGCACCTCGGCGTTGCGGTCGAACAGCTGCACGACCGCGCCGACGGCGGGGTTGTCGCCGAGCAGCACCGCGCCGGCCAGCCGGTCGTCCCGGATCACCAGCCGGGCGTACGTGCCCCGGGCCGGGTCGGCGAAGCTCACCACCTCGTCCCCGGGCTGGTCGGGGGTGACCGAGCCCATCGCGGCCACGTCGAGACCGGCCGCCTTGAGCCGGGTCACCGGTCGGGTGCCGTGATAGCGGCCGGCGCCGCCGGTGAGCCGGTCGACGACGGCGCCGGCCTGCTCCCAGGCCGGCGCGACCAGCCCGTACACCAGGCCGTCGTGCTCGGCGCAGTCGCCGACCGCCGACACGTACGGGTCGCTGGTGCGCAGTTCGTCGTCGACGAGGATGCCGTGCCGCACGGCCAGGCCCGCCGCCTCGGCCAGCGTGGTGTCCGGCCGGACCCCACAGGCCAGCACCAGCAGGTCGGCCGGCACGGTCGTGCCGTCGGCCAACTCCAACCCGTCCCCGGCCCACCGGACCGCCCGGGCGCCGAGCCGGACCGCGACACCGAACCCGTCCAGGGTGCGGGCGAGCACCGCCCCGCCGTCCCCGTCGAGCTGCCGGTCCATCAGGTGCGGGCCGGCGTGCACCACCGTCACCGTCAGTCCCCGGCCGGCGAGCCCGCGGGCCGCCTCCAGCCCGAGCAGGCCGCCCCCCAGCACCACGGCGGTACGGGCCGAGGTCGCGCCGGCCACGATGGCCCGGCAGTCGTCCAGGGTGCGGAAGGCGTACACGTTCTCCGCGTCCAGGCCGGGCAGCGCCGGCCGGGCCGCCCGCGCGCCGGTGGCCAGCACCAGGGCGTCGTACTCGACCGCCTCATCCGGGGTGATCACCAGCCGGCGGTCCAGGTCGAGCGCCGTGACCGGCACCCCGAGCCGGACGTCCATCCCGGCCGGCGGCGCGGCCATGGCCAGGTCGTCCTCGCCCACGCGGCCGGCCAGCAGGGTCGACAACATGATCCGGTTGTACGGCGGATGCCGTTCGGCGCCGAAGACGGTGACCTTGACGTCCCGGTCCCGGGCGTGCAGCTCGGCGGCCACCCGGGCACCGGCCATCCCGCAACCCACCACGACCGCCCTCATGCCGGTCGCCCCTCGGTCCGCGCGTACCCGACCGCCGGCTCGGCGGCGACGCCCACCCGCTCCGCCGGGCCGCTCGCCGGAGCCAGACGGGCGGCGGAGAGCTTGAACTCGGGCATCCGCGACACCGGGTCGAGCGCGTCGCCGGTCAGCGTGTTGGCCCGGGCCCGCCCCGGATAGTGGAACGGCATGAACACGGTGTCCGGGCGGATCGTCGTGCTGAGCCGGGCCGGCGCGACGGCCGTACCGCGCCGGGTGCTGATCTCGACCGGGTCGCCGTCGGCCACGCCCAGCCGGTCGGCCAGGTCGGCGTGCAACTCCACGAACGGCTTGCCGGGCAGGGCGGCGACCCGGCGGGTCTGCGCGCCGGACTGGTACTGGGTGAGTTCCCGGCCGGTGGTGAGGTAGAGCGGATAGTCGGCGTCCGGCAGCTCGCCGGGGGGCCGGTGGTCGACCGCGACGAACCGGGCCCGGCCGTCCGGGGTGGCGAACCGGTCGAGGAACATCCGCGGCGTGCCGGGATGGTCGGTCGTCGGGCAGGGCCAGAAGACCCCGCCCTCCGCCTCGATCCGCTCGTAGGTGATGCCGGCGTAGTCGGCCGGCCCACCGGCGCTGGCCCGCCGCAGCTCGTCGAAGACCTCCCCGGGTTCGGCGCTGGTCGGCGCGCCGAACCGGCCGGACAGCTCGGCCAGCACCGCCAGATCGGTCCGTACCGACGGCGGTGGTGGTCGCAGCCGGCGGCGGCGGATCACCCGGCCCTCCAGGTTCGTCATCGTGCCGTCCTCCTCGGCCCACTGGGCGGTGGGCAGCACCACGTCGGCCAGTTCGGCGGTCTCCGACATGACCATGTCGGACACCACCAGCAGATCCAGCGCGCCGAGCCGCTCGGTGACCGACGCGGCGCGGGGCGCCGACACCACCGGGTTCGAGCCGAACACCAGCAGCCCGCGCGGCCCGCCCGTGGTGCCGAGCGAGCTGAGCAGTTCGTACGCCGACGGGCCGGGGCCGGGCAGGTCCGCCGGCCGCACCCCCCAGACGGCCGCCACGTGGGCCCGGGCCGCCGGGTCGTCGATGCGCCGGTAGCCGGGCAGCTGGTCGGCCTTCTGGCCGTGTTCCCGACCGCCCTGGCCGTTGCCCTGCCCGGTGAGGCAGCCGTACCCGGAGCCGGGGCGACCGGGCAGGCCCAGCGCGAGGGCCAGGTTGATGAACGCGGAGACGGTGTCGGTGCCGGTGCTGTGCTGTTCGGCCCCCCGGGCGGTGAGGATGACCGCCCGGCGGGCGGTGGCCAGCCGCCGGACCGTGTCGACCAGGTCGGCCGCCGCGACCCCGGTGAGCCGTTCCACCCGGGCCGGCCACCACTGCGCGACCGCCCGGCGCACCTCGTCGAAGCCCGTCGTGCGGGCCGCCACGTACTCGGTGTCGACCAGGCCCTCGGTGATCGCGGCGTGCAACAGGCCGTTGGCCAGCACGAGGTCGGTGCCGGGGGTGGGTTGCAGGTGCAGCGCGGCGCGCCGGGCGGTCGCGGTGGCCCGGGGATCCACCACGATCAGCCGGTCGTCCGCGAGGTGCCGGACGAACGGCGGCATGGTCTCGGCCGGGTTGGCGCCGACCAGCAGCACCGCGTCCGCGTCCGCGATGTCGGAGACCGGGAACGGCAGGCCCCGGTCGAGACCGAAGGCCCGCAGCCCGCCCGCCGCCGCCGAGGACATGCAGAAGCGTCCGTTGTAGTCGATGCTGCGGGTGCGCAGGGCCACCCGGGCGAAGCGGCCCAGCGCGTACGCCTTCTCGTTGGTGAGGCCGCCGCCGCCGAACACCGCGACGGCGTCCCGGCCGTACCCCCGCTGGATGTCGCCGACCGCCGCGACGACCCGGTCGATGGCCTCGTCCCAGCTGGCCGGCCGCAGCCGGCCGCCGTCGCGCACCAGCGGCGTGGTCAGCCGCTGCGGGTGACTGAGCAGATCGGCGGCCGTCCAGCCCTTCTGGCAGAGCCCGCCACGGTTGGTCGGAAAGTCACGGCCGTCGACCGTCACCGCGCCGTCCGCCCCAGCCCGCAGCGTCATCGCGCACTGGAGTGCGCAGTACGGGCAGTGCGTGTCGGCCAATGGCATGCCGTCGATGCTGTTCATTGATGATTTCCTCCCGCGCAAAGGCGTGTTACGGGCCGGCAAAACGGAGGTCACCGCGAGCGTTCGGCGCCGGTGACGGACCGCCCGGACCGGGTCAGATGGTCGCCTCGGCCAGGCTGGGCGCCACCCGACGCAGGGCGGTACGCAGGTAGAACCACCAGGTCGCCACCAGGCAGAGCAGGTAGCCGGCCAGGAACGTGAGCAGCGCCGCGTTGATCGAACCGGTCTGCGCGATCGAGGTGCCGAATCCGCGCGGGATGAGGAATCCACCGAGCGCGCCGACCGCGGACGCCAGCCCGATCACCGCGGCCGCCTCGGTGCGGCCCTGGGCCACCGCCTGCGGGGTGTCGCCCGAGCGCTGGACCGCCCGGATCCGGAAGATCGCCGGGATCATCCGGTACGTCGAACCGTTGCCGACCCCGCTGGCCACGAAGAGCAGCAGGAACGCGCCGAGGAACGGGCCGAACCGGTGCGCGGACAGCGCGGCCAGCACCCCGCCCACCCCGCAGCCCATCACCACGAACGTCGCGGCGGTGACCCGGGCGCCGCCGAACCGGTCGGCCAACCAGCCGCCGAAGGGCCGGGTCAGGGAGCCCACCAGGGGACCGAGCGCGGCGTACAGCACCCCGCCGGCCTCCGGGAACTCGGACTTGATCAGCAGCGGCAGCGCGGCGGAGTAGCCGATGAACGACCCGAAGGTGCCGATGTAGAGACCCGACACCACCCAGGTGTGGGTGTCCCGCAGCACGACCAGCTGCCGGCGCAGCGGCGCCCGGGACACACTCAGGTTGTCCATGAACCGCGCGGCGCACACCGCCGCGATCAGCACCGGCACCAGCCAGAACAGGGGCACGTTCACCAGCCGGGAGGCGCCACCGAACAGTGCCACCCCGATGACCAGCGGCACGCTGAACTGGACGACGGCCACCCCGAGGTTGCCGCCGGCCGCGTTGAGGCCGAGCGCGACCCCCTTGTGCCGCTCCGGATAGAAGTACGAGATGTTCGCCATCGAGGAGGCGAAGTTGCCGCCGCCCAGCCCGGCCGAGACCGCCGCCAGGGTGAACATCCAGTACGGGGTGCCGGGGTTGAGCACGCAGGCCGCCATCAGCCCGATGGGCAGCACGAGCAGCGCGGCCGAGACGGTGGTCCAGTTCCGGCCGCCGAACCGGGCCACCGCGATGGTGTACGGGATCCGCATGAACGCGCCGACCAGGTTGGGCAGCGCCACCAGCCAGAAGAGCTGGTCTACGGAGAACCGGAAGCCGGCACCGGGCAGGTGGACCGCGACGGCGCTCCACAGCAGCCAGACGGAGAAGCCGAGGTGCTCGACGATGATCGACCAGATCAGGTTGCGGCGGGCCACCCGGCGGCCGGTGGCCGCCCAGAACCGCTCGTCCTCAGGTTCCCAGTGGCTGATCCACCGCCCGGTGGCCGGCGTGGGGGCGGGTGCGTCGACGGACAGTGTGGTTGTCATGACCGGTACGGTCGGCACCGCGCGTTGCCGGCCGATGACCGGCGACGTGGCGCGACTGTGAAATGGTCGTCACCACGCCGCCGTACAGCCTGTGACACGGACGGCCCCGCAGACCAGCCCCCACGCCCGGGGCCAGCCCTCGCCCCGGCCGCCGCCCCTCGCCCCCTCACGCGGGCGCCGACGCCCGTCGGGTGTACCCGGGGTACCTCAGCGGGCCTGGACAAGGTACCTGGCGTACAACCGACGGGTGTTGATCGGGCGGTGCGGGTTCAGCCGGTGGTGCAGGCGGTGCCGTTGAGGGTGAAGGCCGGGGGCTTTTCCGTGTTGCCGGTGTGGTTGGCCTGGAAGCCGAGGCTGACCGACGCGCCGGGCGCGATCGTACCGTTGTAGGAGACGTTGCGGGCGGTCACCTGCCCGGAGCTGGGTGAGTAGCTGGCGTTCCAGCCGGAGACGATGCTCTGTCCGCCGGGCAGGGCGAACACCAGCGACCAGCCGTTGATGGCGGTGCCGCCGGTGTTGGTGACGGTGATGTCCTCGGTCAGGCCGGTGTTCCAGGCGCTGACCGTGGCGCTGACCCGGCAGCCGCCGTTGCCCGGCGGCGGGGTGGTCGGCGGCGCCGTGGTCGGGGGCGCCGTGGTCGGAGGCGCTGTGGTCGGAGGCGCTGTGGTCGGCGGTGCCGTGGTCGGCGGCGCCGTGGTCGGGGGCGCTGTCGTCGGAGGCGCTGTGGTCGGAGGCGCTGTGGTCGGTGACGGGCTGGTGCCGAGCTTCGCGGCGACGATCGGCGCGAGCCGGGTGGCGATGGCCTCGTGTCCGGCGTCGTTCGGGTGGACCGAGTCGCTCAGGCCGCCCGGCGGCACCCACCCGGTGGTGTCCACGTAGTACACGTTCGGGTCACCGCCGTCGTTCGCCGCCCGTACGGCGGCCGAGGTCTCGGTGCCGAACCGGCCGCTGAAGGTGCGCAGCGCGAAGATCGCGGCGGCCGGGTACTTCGCGCGTACCGTGCGGATGAACGACACGTACTGACTCTGGAACTGGCTGCCCGTCACCCCGTGGCTGAGGTCGTTGGTGCCGAGGTTGATGACCACGGCGTCCGCCCGGTACCGGTTGAAGTCCCAGTTCGGGCTGGACGCCGAGTAGCCGGTCTTGAGGAACTGGGCGGCCACGCTGACACAGCCGTCGGACGTGGCCACCAGGCAGCCGCCGCCGTAGCCCAGCTGGGTGTGCTCGGTGCCCAACCGCTCGCCGACCAGCCAGCCGTACGCGGTGAGCGCCACCTTGGACGAGGTGGTGCCCAGGGTGATGGAGTCGCCGACGAACTCGATGAGCTGCGGCGCCACCGGCACCGGCCGGGTGGTCGCGCCGCTGTCCAGGATCAGCCCCTGGAACACCGCGTCACCGGTGTACGAGCCACCGACCACCCGGTACGACACCCGCAGGGTGTGGTTGCCGGACCGTAGCGGGGTCGGTGTGAGGTTCACGGTGCCGCGCACGTTGGTCAGGTAGGAGAAGGCCGCGCCGTCGATGCTGTAGTAGAGGTCGATCGTGTTGCGCTGCCTGAGCTTGACCGTGGTGCCGGTGAACCCGGTCTTGAAGTAGGCGCCGGCCCAGTTCGGCACGTACGCCGTGCTGTTCGACCTGTCCCACCGGCCGATGAAGGCGATGTTCGGATCGGTTGGTGACCCGTCGCCGGTCGCCGCGCGGGCCGCCGGCGACGCGGACAGCGTCACCACGCACCCGACCACCACGCACCAGGCCACCACCGCGGCGACCAGTGCCGTCGCGCGGGACCGTCTCCCCGAAGGACCCATGCCTCGCCCCCTCCGCCACCCACCGCCGGCGGCTGAGCCGCCGCCGGCTGGTAAGCGCTATCTAATTGATGTGTGTCGAACTATAATCCAGCGGTACCGATCAGGCGAACCGTCCGGGCTGCCCGGGTTCCCGCCAGGAGGAGCGAGCATGGAGTCACCCAGACGACGGACCGCCGCGGTGCTCGCGGTCACGTTGACGGCGCTCACCACCGCGGTCGCGGTGGCCGCGGGCGCGGCGGACGCCGCCACCACCGGATGTCGGGTCGACTACGCGGTCAGCAGCCAGTGGCAGGGTGGATTCGGCGCCAACGTCAGCATCACCAACCTCGGTGACGCCGTCACCTCCTGGACCCTGACCTGGGACTTCGCCAGCGGTCAGGCGGTGACGCAGGCGTGGAACGCCACGGTGACCCAGAGCGGGACCACGGTGACCGCGAAGAACGTCAGCTACAACGGCGCCATCGCGACCAACGGCACGGCGAGCTTCGGCTTCAATGGTTCGTGGACCACGGCCAACCCGGTGCCGCCGGTCTTCGCGCTCAACGGAACCCCCTGCACCGGCACCCCGAACCCCACCGCGTGCCCGCCGCCGACCACCGGCGGCCCGTCCCCCAGCACCAGTCCCACCTCCAGCCCCAGCTCCAGTCCGAGTTCCAGCCCGACCGCCAGCCCCAGCGCCTCGCCGACCCCGAGTGCCACCGGCACACAGCCGAGGACCACGGTGTGGCTGGCCGGCGACTCCACCGTGGCGAACCCGTCCGGTGGCGTCTGCCCGGTCGGTTGGGGCAGCCAGTTCGCGCCCTACTTCAACACCAACGTCACGGTGCGCAACAACGCGGTCTCCGGCCGCAGCATCCAGACCTGGCTGTACGACCCGAACGTGACCTCCACGATCGGCTCGAACGGCGAGTGCGTGATCAATCCCAACACCTACTCCACGCGCTGGCAGAGCATGCTCGACCCGTCCGCGGGGATGAAGGCCGGCGACTACCTGATCATCCAGTTCGGCATCAACGACGGTGACCGCGCCTGCCCGCGCCACGTGGGCTCGGCACGCTACCAGCAACTGCTCGGGGTGATGGCGACGGCGGCCAAGCAGCGCGGGGTGCACCCGATCTTCCTGACGCCGGTCGCCGCGATCACCTGCAGCGGCAGCACCGCGGTCGGGAACCGGGGCTTCCTCACCGAGACCACCAACGCCGCCAGCGCCAACGGGGTCCCCGTCATCGACCTGCACCGGCTGAGCTACACCCTGTACAACAGCCTCCACCTGTGCCCGAACAACGGCGACTACAGCCAGGGCGCGGTGGGCGCGTTCTTCTGCAACGACCACACCCACTTCGAGACGGCCGGGGCGGTGCAGATCGCCAACCTGGTCGCCACCGCGCTGCGCAACCAGAACATCCCGCTCGCCGGATACCTCAGGTAGCCGACGCCCGGGGCGACATGCCCTAGGGTGTGCCCGTGGGACGCGACGATGAGCGGCGCCGGGTCGGGCGGGCGCTCGACCGCGACGCCGTGACCACGGTCGTCCGGGAACTCATCGCCGAGGTTCCCGCGGGCTGCACCTGGCTGCTGCCGGAGACCGGCGCGGACGGACGGTTGCTGGACTTCGTCGTCGCGGCGGTCAGCGACCAGGGCGACGACATCTACGGGCGGGGCAGCGGGCGGACCGGCGAGCGGCTCAGCGAGCTGTACCCGACGTTGACCGACAGCCCGTTGTGGGGCCTCTACCGCAGGGTGCTGGACACCGGCGAACCCGGCGAGATGACCGACTTCCGGCACACCGAGCGGCGCGCCGGCGTGGTCGCGCAGTCGTCCTTCGACATCCGCGTCCACCGCGTGCTCGGCGGCCTGCTGGTGTGGTGGCAGCGGGTGGACGAGGCCCGCCGGCGGCTGGACCGGACCGAGCAACTGGGCAGTCTCGGCTGGGCCGAGTACGACCTGATCACCGGCCACAGCGACTGGTCACCCGGCATGTTCCGGCTCTTCGGCCGCGATCCGGCGCTGGGGCCGATGCCGCGGGCGGAGCAGGCCGCGGCGATCCTCCCCGAAGATCGCGGGCTTAGTGAGACGGCCTGGCAGACGCTGGACAGCGGGGCCGCCTCGGACGTCACGATACGGTTCCGGCTCGACGGTTCGGTGAAGCACCTGCGGATCCTCTCCGACATCGCGCGCGACGCGGTTGGCAAGCCGCTGAAGATCTACGCCGTGGTCCAGGACGTGACCGCCCGGGAGGACTCGCGGACGGCGATCCAGCGGTTGAGCGACCAGCTCCGTACCCGGGAGATGACGGCGCTGGCCGAACACCGCCTCGCCGGCCAGGTGCAGAACCTGATCCAACCGCTGCCTCCCGGACCGTTCGACCTGCCCGGTCTGCAGGCGGTGGTGACCTACCTGCCGGCCGAGAGCGCCATGCAGGTGGGTGGCGACTGGTACCACGCGGACGCCCTACCGGACGGACCGGTCGCGCTGGCCGTCGGTGACGTCGCCGGGCACGGCCTGGACGCCGCGCACGGCATGGCCCACCTGCGGTTCTCCCTGATCGCCTGGCTGTCCATCGGGATCCGCGACCCCGGGGTGCTGCTGGGTCACATGAACCGCCTGTGCCTGCAACTGGGCATCACCGGCACCGCCGTGATCGCCCTCTACGACCCGCCGACCGGCCTGATGTCATGGTCGCGCGCCGGCCATCTGCCGCCGCTGCTGGCCCGCGCCGGCGCCGTCGGGGACCTCGACGGCACCAGACAGCTGCTGCTCGGCGCCGACGACACGGTCACCTATCCGGTGGTCAGCAGCCAGCTACGCGACGAGGACCTGATCCTGCTCTACACCGACGGCCTGGTCGAACACCGCGCGAGCGACACCGACGTGATGCTCGAACGGGTCCGGCGGACGCTGTCCACCGTCTCCACCGGGCCCGGCTCCGAGGTGCTCACCCGGCTGCTGGGCCTGCTGCGGTACGCCAATCCCGACGACGACACCTGCGCGCTGGCCCTGCGGGTCCGGTCGGCGCGACGCCTGGCGGACTCAGGCCCCGTCGCCAAGGCGTAGCCGCAGCACGACCGCCGTCCCGTCCGGTCCCGTCGTGGTCGACACCTCGTCGCAGACCCGCTCGACGATCGCCAGGCCACGCCCGCGAATCTCCTCGGCGGCCGGCATCAGCCGGCCGAAGGCCCGGGCCGGGCCCCGGTCGACCACCTCGCAGACCACCTGGTCGGCCGCCGCCCAGACGCGAACCCGGCCGCCCCCGGCCGCGTGTTGCAACGTGTTCGTGGCGAGCTCGCTGACCGCCAGCACGAGCAGGTCGGCCCGCTCGTCGGGCAGGCCGAGCGCGATGCCACCGGCGCGCACGAACGCGCGGACGGCGGACAGGTCGGACGGGCGGGTGTACGAGATCGAGGGCTGTTCCGCGGGCCGGACGTCGTCGGTGACGGCACCCGCTTCGGCGTCAGCCACGGGCCGGGCCGGGATCGCCGGACGGCATCCGGAGCAGTTCGGCGAGCCCGGTCAGCTCCAGAACCCTGGCGACCGCCCCGCCGGCGTTGCGGACGTAGAGTCGACGACCCCGCTCCAGCGCGGCCCGGTGCCCGACGACCAGTGCGTGGATCCCGCTGGAGTCCATGAACCGGAGTTCGGCCAGGTCGAGCACGACCGACCGGGTGCCGTCGAGCGCGCTCAACAGGACCGAGGTCAGCTCGTGCCGGACGTGGAGATCACATTCGCCGACCAGCGACACGACGGCGTGACCACCGTCGGTCGACGTTCGCGCCTCGAAACCCGCCATGCGACCGCCGCCGCCCTTCGACTCCGTCGACCCCGTGGTGCCGACTGACATCATCCCATCCGCGGACGCGCCCCGTCCCCCGCCCGTCCGCGCACCATCCGACGCCCCGGCCAGAACGGTCGGCGCCGGACGCCGGGACCGGGATCCCGGTCCAGCGCCGGGGGTCGCGGGCCAGGGCGGTCAGGGCGCCGAGGTCAGCGCCCCCGGGACCGGGACGTCGACGCCGAGGACCCCCGCGGCGCGCAGGTCGTCCCAGAGTTCGGTGGGGATCGGTACGGCCAGGTTGTCCAGCGCGTCGGCCACCTGGCCGGGCGTACGCAGTCCCAACAGGACACTCGCCACGGCCGGGTGGCCGAACGGGAACCGGGCGGCGGCGGCGCGCAGCGGGACCCCGCGCGCCTCGCAGATCCGCTTGATCAGCAGAGCCCGCTCCAGCAGCGGGGCCGGCGCGGGCCGGTAGTCGTAGTTGGCATCGGGCCGAGGGTTGGCCAGCAGCCCCGAGTTGAAGACGCCGCCGACGACCACCGAGGTGCCCCGCCGGAGGGCGTCGGGCAGCAGGTCGGCGAGCCCACCCTGGTCGAGCAGCGAGTAGCGGCCGGCCAGCAGCACCACGTCGACGTCGGTGTCCCGGACGAACCGGGCCGGAACCGCGCTCTGGTTCATGCCCAGGCCGATCGCCTTGACCATCCCTTCCGAGCGGAGTTGCTCCAGCGCCGGATATCCCTCGGTCAGGGCCTGCGGCACGTGGTCGTCGGGATCGTGCAGGTACACGATGTCGACGAAGTCCAGGTCCAGCCGACGCAGGCTCGCCTCCAGGCTGCGGCGTACCCCGTCGGCACTGAAGTCCCAGACCCTGCGGTGCGTGGCCGGGACGGCGAAACCGCCGGCGGCCATGTCGTCGCCGTACGGTTCGGCGACCGGCTCCAGGATCCGCCCGACCTTCGTGGAGACGGTGTACTCGGCCCGGGGGTGGTCCCGCAGCGCCGCGCCGAGTCGCCGCTCCGACAGGCCGAGGCCGTAGTGCGGGGCGGTGTCGAAGGTGCGTATCCCGCCCGCCCAGGCGGCGGCGACCGCGGCGGCGGCCGTCTGGTCGTCGACCGCACTCGCGAGGTTGCCGATGCCGGCGGCCCCGAAGGACAGCTCCGTGCTCCAGGCCCGGCTTCCGCCAAGCTGTGCCGTGCGCATGTTCCGCTCCCCTCTGTCGGTGGATCAGCGGGCGAGCCAGCCGCCGTCGACGGGCAGGATGGTGCCGTGGACGTACGCCGAGGCGTCCGAGGCGAGGAACACGACGGCGCCGGCCAGGTCCTCGGGCCGGCCCCAGCGCCCGGCCGGGATCCGGTCCAGGATGGCCCGGTTGCGCTCCGGCTGGTCCTGCAACGCCTGGGTGTTGTCGGTGGCGATGTAACCGGGGGCGATCGCGTTGACGTTGACGCCCCGCCCCGCCCACTCGTTGGCCAGCGCCCGGGTCAGCCCGGCGATGCCGGACTTCGCGGCCGCGTACCCGGGGACCGTGACACCGCCCTGGAAACTCAGCATCGAGGCGGTGAAAATGATCTTGCCGCTGCCCCGCTCGATCATGCTCCGGCCGACCTCGCGGGCGAGCACGAACTGCGCGGACAGATCGACCTCCAACACGTGGTCCCAGTCGGCGTCCGAGTGCTCCGCCGCTGGCGCCCGCCGGATCGTGCCGGCGTTGTTGACCAGGACGTCGATCGGCCGGTCCCGCTCACCGAGCCAGGCGGCCAACGCCCGGACGGCGTCGCGGTCGGACAGGTCCGCCCGGTACGGCACGAACGAGCGGCCGTGGCCGGTCACCCGCTTGGCCACCTCGCCGCCGTCGTCCTCCAGCGCGGCGCTCACCCCGATGATGTCGGCGCCGGCCGCGGCGAGCGCGTCCGCCATGGCCAGCCCGATACCGCGCCGGGCGCCGGTGACCACCGCCAGCCGGCCGGTCAGATCGAACGGGCTCATTCGGTGCCGCCGCAGGCGATCAGCACCTTGACGTCGCCGCCGGCCTCCAGCGCCTGGAACGCCTGCGCCACGTCCTCCAGCGGCACGACCCGGGAGATGAGCCGGTCGATCGGCAACTGCTTGCCGTGCACCAGGCGGACCGCCTCCGTGTAGTCCTCCTGCTCGTAGACGCGCACGCCGATCAGCTCCAGTTCGCGCCAGAAGAGCCGGTGCAGGTCCACCTCGCGGGGTACCGAGTGGATCGCGACCACGACCAGCCGGCCCCGCACCGCGAGCAGGCCGGTGGCGATCCGTACGGCGGCGGCCGAGCCGGAGACCTCGAACACCACCTGGGCGCCGGCACCACCGGTCTGTTCCTGGACGTACCGCTCGACGTCCACCGCCGCCGGGTCCAGCACGGTCAGACCGAGGTCCGCGGCGACCGCGCGGCGGTGCGGGTCGAGTTCCAGCACGGTCACCGTGGCGCCGGTGGCCTGGGCGACCTTGCCGACCAGCAGTCCCACCGGTCCGGCGCCGATGACCACGGCGTGTTCCCCGGCGGTGAGCCGGGACCGCCGTACGTCGTGTACGGCCACGGCGGTCGGCTCGATCAGCGCGGCGTGTTCGAGGGGCAGGTCGGCCGGCAGCGGCACCAGGATCCGGGCCGGCACCGTCCAGGAGCCCTGCATCGAGCCCGTGGAGTCGATGCCGACGAAGTTGAGCCGGTGGCAGATGTGGTTGTTGCCGTCGAGGCAGGCCGGGCACTGCCCGCACCAGTCCAGCGGCATGACCGTCACCGGGTCACCGACCCGGTGGTTCTCGACGCCCGCGCCGACCTCGGCGATCCGGCCGGACATCTCGTGGCCGATGACGGCCGGCCGATGCACCCGGTGATCCATCGCGCCGTGCAGGACGTGCAGGTCGGTACCGCAGATTCCGGTGTACGCGACGTCGATGCGTACCTGGCCGGGGCCCGGTGGCACCGGGTCGATGTCCTGGACCGTGAGGGTACGGTCCCCGACGTAGTGCGCGCCGCGTGTCACGCGGTCTCTCCCTTCGTTTCCGGCCCGGAGGCCGCCTCGGCATCCGACGACGCGTCCGACAGGTGCCAGACCTCGCTCATCGGAGCCCACCAGTGCCCGGAACCCGGCTCGGCGATGGACTCCTGGCACGGATCGGTCAGTTTCCACCACCGCTGGGTCTGCGGGTCGGCCGCGATGCGCGCCTGGTCGGCGTCGTGGTCGGTACCGAGATATTCGTAGTAGCCGAACAGCAGGTCGTCGTGCAGAAAGATGGTGAAGTTGCGGATGTTGGCGTCCCGCATCGTCTGCTCGACGGCCGGCCAGACGTCCGCGTGCAGCCGCAGGTAGGTGTCGCGGTGTTCCGGCCGCAGCCGGATCACCATGCCGTAGCGTCGCATGTCACGCCTTCCCGGGGGCACGGCCACCCGCCGGCGCGGGCTGTCCCGGCCGGTCGAGGTGTCGCCGGATGGATGCGGGGCACCGCCAACGTTGTCGTCGAAGCGACACGGGGTGCCTTGACGCCAACAAACATCTGACGTCTTTATAGTGGAGAGCACTGCCGGTGTCCAACGGCGGTTCCGGGCAGCGCGACCCGCCGCGTGAGCGGGCTCGCGTGTCGGTTCGAAGGAGACCTCCGTGGCACTGACCGACGAGGCGATCACGAAGATCCGTGGCATGATCCAGAGCGGTGAGCTGCCGCCGGGCGCCCGGCTGCCGCCGGAACCACAGCTCGCCGCGCAGATCGGGCTGTCCCGCAGCGGGGTACGCGAGGCGGTGAAGGTGCTCGAGTCCGCCCGGGTGCTCGACGTGCGCCGGGGCGACGGCACGTACGTGACAAGCCTCGCCCCCCGGCTCCTGCTGGAGGGTCTCGGGCTGGCCGTGGAGCTGCTGCGCGACGACACGCTGCTGGAGGTGATGGAGGTTCGCCGGATGCTGGAACCGGTGGCGACCGGGCTGGCGGCGCTGCGCATCTCCGTCGACGCCCTCGACGAACTCAGCGCCATCCTCGACGACATGCGCTCGTCCGCCGACGACGCCGAGAAGCTCATCCAGTTCGACACGGCGTTCCACCGGACCGTCATCGCGGCCACCGGCAACGAGACGCTCACCTCGCTGCTGGACGGCCTGTCCAGCCGTACGGTGCGGGCCCGGGTGTGGCGCGGGTTGATCGAGGGCAACTCGGCGCACACGACGATCGACGAGCACCGGGCGATCTACCTCGCGCTGCGTTCGCGCGACCAGCTGCTCGCCCAGGCCAGCGCGCTCATCCACGTCAACACCTCGGAGTCCTGGCTGCGCGCGGTGCTCGACGCCCCGGCGGCCGACCCGCGCCGGTAGCCGACCGGCGGGGACCGGCCACCACCCCGGCGGCCGGCGCCGGTCACCCCCGGCGACCGGCGTGGTCGTCCGGACCGACGACCCGGTCCGGACCGGCCGCTGGGGCCTACCGTCCCCGGCGACCGCCGGGCCGGTCACGACCGCCGCTCGGGACCGGTCCGGCCGGACAGCTGCCCGAGTCGCCCGGCCAGCTCGTAGGTCCGCACCGCGGTGTCGGCGAAGACGTCCCGCAGCTCCTGTTCGGAGAGCGCCGGCAGGCTCTCCCGCAACGCCGACAGCACGCCCGGGTAGTCCGCGACGAGCAGACAGACCGGCCAGTCCGACCCGAACATCAGGCGGGCGGCGCCGAACTCCTCGACCGCCACCGCGACGAACGGCCGGAGCGCGTCGACCGACCACCCGGGTCCGGCCTCGGTCACCATCCCGGACAGCTTGCAGGTGACGTTGGCGTTCGCGGCCAGCGCGGCGAAGGGGTCCCGCCAGCGCCGCAACCCCGCCGCGCCCTCGTCGATCCGGGGTTTGCCCAGGTGGTCGAGCACGAGACGCAGGTCCGGAACCGCCCGGGCCGCCCGCGCCGCGGCGGGCAGCTGGTCGGCCCGGATCACCAGGTCGAACACCAACCCGGCGGCACCGATCTCGGCCAGCCCCCGGCGTACCTCGGGCCGGTCGAGATAGTCGGGGTCGGCCTCGCCCTGCACCTGCGAGCGCAGCCCGACCAGGTACTCCCCGCCGGGCAACCGCCGGTAGCGGGCGATGGTGTCGGCCACGTCGCCGGCGGCGACGTCGAGCCAGGCCACAACGCCGAGGATCGCCGCCGTGTCGGCGGCGTAGCCGAGGAACTCGGGCACCTCGTCGGGATGGCAGCGGCCACCCTCGACCAGCACGGTGCCGTCCACGCCGGCCGAAGTGATCTCCGCGGACAGGTCGTCCGGCGTGAACGGCCGGCGGATGCTCCCCAGGCCCGGCTCGTCGAGCCAGTCGTATCCCCGCTCTGGTCGCCAGAGGTGGTGGTGCGCGTCGATGATCATGTCGGTCCCGCTCCCGGTCACGCTCAGCCTGCCGTGGCGGCCGGCTCGGTGGCTGGCCCGGTGTGCGCCGGCCCGGCCGCGGCGTCACTCCACTCCGGACCGTCGGGGAACCGGTACGCGGCCAACGCCGCGCCGGTGATCTCCGCGCTCATGCCCGCCGAGGTCGGCGCGAGGTACCGGCCACGCCGCACCCGTACCGGATCCACGAAGTGTTCGTGCAGGTGGTCAACGTACTCTATGGCCCGGTTCTCGGCCGTGCCACTGACCGCCACGAAGTCGAACATGGCCAGGTGCTGGACGAGTTCGCACAGTCCCACCCCGCCGGCGTGCGGGCAGACCGGCACGCCGAACCTGGCCGCCAGCAGCAGGATGGCCAGGTTCTCGTTGACCCCGCCGACCCGGCACGCGTCGATCTGCACCACGTCGACCGCCTCGGCCTGCAACAACTGCTTGAACATGACCGCGTTGTGCACGTGTTCACCGGTGGCCACCTTCACCGGGGCGAGGGCCCGGCGCACGGCGGCGTGCCCGAGCACGTCGTCCGGCGAGGTCGGCTCCTCGATCCAGTACGGGTCGAAGCGGCTCAGCTCGCGCATCCACCGGATCGCGTCCGGCACTCCCCAGATCTGGTTGGCGTCGACCGCGATGCGGATCTTCGGGCCCACCGCCTGCCGGGCGATGCCCAGCCGGCGCACGTCGTCGGCCAGGTCACCACCGACCTTGAGCTTGATCAGCTCGTATCCGGCGTCGACGGCCTCCCGGCACAGCCGGGCCAGCTTCTCGTCGTCGTAGCCGAGCCAGCCGGGCGTGGTGGTGTACGCCGGATAGCCCTCCTCCAGCAGCAGCCGCTCGCGGTCGGCCCTACCGGCGGCGGCGGCCCGGAGCAGGTCGAGCGCGTCGTCCTCGGTCAGTGCGTCGCGCAGGTAGCGGAAGTCGATCTGCCCGACCAGTTGTTCGGGGGTGAGGTCGGCGAGCAGCTTCCACAGCGGCTTGCCGGCCCGGCGGGCCGCCAGGTCCCAGACGGCGTTGACCAGGCCGCCCGCGGCCATGTGCACGACGCCCTTCTCCGGACCGAGCCAGCGGATCTGGCTGTCCCCGATGAGCCGTCGGGCCAACGCGCCCGGGTCCGCCGTCAGCTCGTCGACGGGCTGGCCGACCACCATCGGGACGAGCGACTCCATGGCCGCCACCTGGATCTCGGTCCCCCGGCCCACCGTGAACACCAGCCCGTGGCCCTCGGCTCCCGAGGTGGTCCGCAACACGACGTAGGCGGCCGAGTAGTCCGGGAACGGGTTCATCGCGTCCGAGCCGTCCCGATGCCGGGACGTCGGAAACCGTACGTCGAGAAGGTCTACGGACGAGATGCGCTCGGTCACCGGGACTCCTGACTGGTCGTTGACGCCGCGCTGCGACGCCCGGAGGAGATCTTGCGAAAAGGCGGCGTCGGGAGCCGCGACGCTCCCGACGCCGGCACCTGCCTCACGTCTGCGCTTTGCCTCCGGTGATCCGGGAGACCACCAGGGCCACCAGGATGACCGCGCCGTTGAGGAAATTCGTCCACTGCGCGGGCACGCCGGCCAGGGTCAGCACGTTGAGGATCATGAAGAGCAGGAGCACCCCGGTGAACGCGCCGAACACGGTGCCCCGGCCGCCGTTGAGACTGACCCCACCGATCACGGCCGCGGCGAAGACCTGGAAGATGGCGCCGTTGCCCTGCGCGGCGGGCACCGAGGCGAGCCGCCCGCTGATCAGCAGTCCGGCCAGCGCCGCCAGCATGCTGGCCACGATGAGGGTGAGCCACAGGATCCGGTCGGTACGGATACCGGCCGCGCGGGCCGCGTCGATGTTGCCGCCGATCGCGTACAGGGCCCGGCCCGGCCGGGTGAACCCGAGTACCACGATCCCGGCGGCGAACAGCAGCAGTGACACCCAGATCGACGCCGGCAGCCCCAACCAGGTGGTCGAGCCGAGGTAGGTCATCGACCCGGGGAGGGCGAAGAACGTCTTGCCGCCCGAGACACCGGTCAGCAGGCCGCGCAGCACGATGAGCATGCCGAGCGTGACGATGAACCCGTTCAGGCCGAAGCGCACGATCAGCAACCCGTTGAACGCGCCGACCAGCGCGCCGACCAGCAGCACCACCGGCACCGCCCAGCCCGCCGGCAGGGCGTGCACCCCGAGGCCGTGGGTGACGGCCGGGTTCACGACCAGCCACGCCGCGATTCCGGGGGCCAACCCGAAGGTGGACTCCAGGGACAGGTCCATCTTGCCGGCGATCAGCACCACGGTCTCGGCGAGGACCACGATCGAGATCTCGGACATGCTCTGCAGCACGTTGACGAGGTTGTCGGGCTGCAGGAAGACCGGGCTGACGATGAACCCGACGATGGCGACCGCGATGATCGCCGGCACCAGCGCCAGGTCACGCAGCCGGGCGATGGCCAGCCGCCGTGGCGGCGCCGCCGCCGGCGCTGGGCTGGACGTCGGCGTGGCGGCCTTGGGCAGAGTGTCAGACATGGTCGAGATCGACCCCTTCCATTGCGGCCACCAACTCGTTGTCACGCCAGCCATGGGCCGCCTCGCGGACGACGCGGCCGGCGAACATCACCAGAACCCGGTCACAGATGCGCAGGTCGTCCAGTTCGTCGGAGACGACCAGGACCGTGCTGCCGCGACGGCGGACGTCCGCCACGACACCCAGCAGGGTCTGTTTCGAGCGCACGTCGACGCCCGCGGTCGGGGTGATCAGGACCAGCAGCTTGGGATCGCCGGCCAGGGCCCGGCCCATCACGACCTTCTGCTGGTTGCCACCGGACAGCTCGGCGACGGACACCCGGGGACCGTCCGCCTTGATGGCGAGGTCCTCGATGGTCCGCCGGGCCAGCGCGTCCCGTCGGGACGGTGAGATGAAGCCGTTCCGGCCGATCCGGTGCGGCACCGTCATCGTGACGTTCTCCCCGATCGACAGTTCCGGCACCAGCCCCTCCCGGTGCCGATCCTGCGGTACCAGCCCGACGCCGGCGTCCAGCGCGTCGGGCACGCTGCCCGGCCGCAGCCGGCGGCCGTCGAGCACGACGGTTCCGCTGGCCGGGCGGGTCAGCCCGACGATCGCCTCGGCCACCTCCACCTTGCCGCTGCCGCCACCGCCGGCGATCCCGATGACCTCACCGGCCTTCGCCTCCAGGGAGAACTCGGCGCCGGACCGGGTCACCAGGTCCCGCACCGACAGCAGCACCGGCGTCTCCGGCGACGGCGGGGCCTGTGCCGCCTCGGGCATGCTGACGTCCTCGCCGGTCATCGCGGTCACCAGTGCCGGTCGACTGAGCTCGGCGACCGGCGCGGTGATGATGTGCCGGGCGTCCCGGAACACGGTCACCCGGTCGCAGATCTCGTAGATCTCCTGCAGGTGGTGGCTGATGAACAGGAAGGTCACGCCCTGGGCACGCAGGTCGCGGATCCGGCCGAAGAGCCGGTCGATCCCCGCCGCGTCGAGCTGCGCGGTCGGCTCGTCGAGGATGATGAACCGCGCCCCGAACGACAGCGCGCGGGCGATCTCCACGAACTGCCGCTGCTCGACCGAGAGCGCCGACGCCGGCTGTCGTACGTCGACGTCGACCGCCCAGGTGGCCAGCAACTCCTGCGCCGCCCGCCGTACCGCGCCCCAGCGGATCAGCCGATCCGGCCCGCGGGCCTGACGGTTGAGGAAGAGGTTCTCCGCCACCGTCAGCGTCGGGATGATCGTGGACTTCTGGTAGACGCAGGCCACCCGGCGCCGCCAGGCGTCGCGGTCACCGAGCCCCGGTGCCGGCCGGCCGTCGAAGGCGACGCAGCCGACGTCCGCGGCCTGCAGGCCGGTCAGGATGCTGACCAGGGTCGACTTGCCGGCACCGTTGCGCCCGACCAGGGCGTGCGTCTCGCCCCGCCGGACCAGCAGGTCGACTCCGGCCAGGGCCACCGTCGACCCGAAGCGCTTGCTGATGCTGACCGCCTCGACGACGGGTGGGGTGTGATCGGTTTCCGCGCCGCCGGTCCGGTCGGGGTCGACCGGACCGGCGGCGGTGTCCCGCCCGTCCGTCATCCGGCGTTGCCCCACAGGGAGGTGTCGTCGAACTTCACCGTGGGCTGACCGCCGATCGTGGCGCCGTCCTTGGTCACCAGCGGCGCGGAGAGCTGGTCCTCCAGCACGCCGTCGCGAACCTGGATGATGTTGCTGTCGTGGTCGGTCGGGCCGGGCTGGAACGTCTTGCCGTCGATCGCCGCCTTGACGTAGTAGAGCCCGAACTTGGCGTACAGGTCGGCCGGCTGGCTGACGGTGGCGTCGATCAGGCCCCCGCCGATGTCCTTCAGCTCCTCCGGGATGCCGTCGTTGGAGACGACGAAGACGTGCTTCGGGTCGGTCGGCGGGACCTGCAGGCTCTTCTGCTTGAGGATCTGCAGCGTGCCCGCGAGGGCGAACGAGGACTCCATGTAGACGCCCTTGATGTCGGGGTCCGAGGCGAACCGGGTCTGCAGCTTCGTCGCGGCCACGTCACCCTTCCAGTCGGTCGCCTCGCCGAACACCTTGATGCCGGGGTAGTCCTTCTTCATGCACTCGTTGAACGCCTCGGTGCGGTCCCGGCCGTTGATCGAGTCGAGGCCGCCCTCGAGCATGACGACCTTGCCCTTGCCAGCCAGCTTGGTGCCGAGGAACTGGCAGGCCTTGGTGCCGTAGGCCCGGTTGTCGGCGCGGACGACCATGAAGACCTTGCCGGTGTCCGGCCGCGTGTCGATCGTGACGACCGGGATCTTCTTCTCCTCCAGCTGCTGCAGCGTCGGCGCGATGGCCGCGGTGTCCTGCGGCGCCATCACCACGCCCTTGACGCCCTGGCTGATGAAGGTCTGCGTGTTGGCGATGAGCGTCGCGATGTCGTTCTGCGAGTTGGTCGTCTTCAGCTCGACGCCGAGGTCCTTGGAGAACTGCGGCACGTACTTTATGTAGGAGTTCCAGAAGTCCGTGTCCGACCGCGGGTAGTCGACACCGACGAGCGGGGCGGAGCCGCCCGTGGTGCCGTCGCCGGACGAGTCACCTCGGTTGCAGCCCGCGGTGACCATCGCCGCGCCGAGCATCGCCGTCAGACCCACGCTCAGCAGAGCTTTGCGGTTCACCCTTCTCCTTCCGTGGTACACGTCGGTATGGGTGCGCGGGCCGCACTGCGGTACGGACGGGCCTCTCGGCGTTCCGGCGGGTTGTGCCGGAGCGCGACCCGTGGGTCGGGATTGGTCGGCTTGCGGCGGGCGCGGGGGTGGTTATCCAGTGGCGCATGCCGCCCGTGTCTCAGCGGACGGACATACATCAGATGTCTTTATAGAGCAGCCAGCACCCGGTGTCCAGTGTCCGGAACGATCAACGTTCACCACCGGGCACACCGATTGACCTGCGGGCACGGAACGTCTGATGTCTGTGCCGCCGGGCCGGCGGGCGTATCCCCTGAAGGGCGGCTTCCCGGGCCGGGCGGTCCACCGCTCCGGGCGCCGGTCCCGCTCCGGGAACGGACCGGGGCGCGCCACGGGTCCGGGGCACCGGGCCGGCTCGCCGACCGGGGCAGGACTGGAGAACGCTAACATCGACAGCGGTCGTGTAGCCAGCACATTTCGGAACCCGCCGCCGAAGCCACCGATCCGACCCGGGCCCGCAACGTGACCGACCGTTGACTGAGGACTTGCCGCCGAGTAGCGTCCGACGGCAACCATCGATGTCATGGGCGTTCGAGGATGGTGAACGGGCAGCCGCCGGTCACGTCCATTGATGGTTCCAGCGTGGGAGCGCCACCAGCGGATGGCGGCATGTTAGCGATAACGCTCGGCACCGGGCCCCTGCGGGGCCCCCGGTCCGGGCGGGTCGACCGACGGAACCGATCCGGGCGTCGACCACCCCCACGCGGTCCGGGAGCGATCACCCGCGGACCGGTACCGGGAACGTCACCATGACCCAGAATGGGAGCACGCGCGTGCGACAAGGCAGCTCTCGTCGGCGGTGGACCCTGATGGCCGCCGCCGCGACCACGATCACGCTCGCCGGCGGCGGTATCGCCGGCACCCAGTTCGCGTCCGCGGCCACCGCCGGCTGTCAGGTCAACTACGCCGTCAGCTCGCAGTGGCCCGGCGGCTTCGGCGCCAACGTCACGATCACCAACCTCGGCGACCCCGTCAGCGGCTGGCGACTCGCCTGGACCTACGGCGCCGGTCAGACCATCCAGCAGCTCTGGAACGGCACCTACACCCAGAGCGGCGGCGACGTCACCGTCACCAACGTGTCCTACAACGGCGGCATCCCCACCAACGGCTCCCAGTCGTTCGGCTTAAACGGCGCCTACACCGGCAGCAACCCCACGCCGGCCAGCTTCACCCTCAACGGCGTCGCCTGCACCGGCAGTGTCACCCCGACCACCCCGCCGCCCTCCTCGGCCCCGCCCTCGTCGCCGCCACCGTCCTCGCCGCCACCGTCCTCGCCGCCCCCCTCGTCCCCGCCACCGTCGTCTCCCCCGCCGTCCTCCCCGCCGCCGTCCGCCAGCCAGCCCTGCGACATCTACGCCGCCGGCGGGACGCCGTGCGTGGCCGCGCACAGCACCACCCGGGCGCTGTACGCCAATTACAGCGGCCGGCTCTACCAGGTGCGTCGCTCGTCGGACAGCAGCACCCGGGACATCAACGCGGTGAGCGCGGGCGGACGCGCCGACGCCGTGGCACAGGACTCGTTCTGCGCCAACACCAGCTGCGTGATCACCTGGATCTACGACCAGTCCGGGCACGGCAACAACCTGGGCTACCAGGGATCCGGGGGCATCGGCGGGGCCGTCCAGCCCGCGAGCGCGACCCGTGAGTCGATCACGGTCGGCGGCGGCAAGGCGTACTCGCTCTTCATCCCCGGCAACAGCAGCTACTGGCGGGATGGTCACAACAGCGGCATCCCGACCGGCAGCGCGCCCGAGGGCATGTACATGGTGACCAGCGGTACGCACGTGAACAGCGGTTGCTGCTTCGACTACGGCAACAGCGAGACCACCCGCCGGGCCGACGGAGCGGGCGCGATGGACGCGATCAACTTCAGCACGAGCTGCTGGTTCGGCGGCTGCTCCGGCTCCGGCCCCTGGGTGCAGGCCGACCTCGAATACGGCCTGTTCCCCGGCGGCAGCAGCTCGTGGAACTCCAACCAGCGGGCCTTCACCAGCAAGTTCGTCACGGCCACCCTGAAGAACAACGGGACCACGCGGTTCGCCATGAAGGGCAGCAACGCGCAGTCCGGCAGCCTCTACACCCTGTACGACGGTTCCCTGCCCCGCGGCTACAACCCGATGCGCAAGCAGGGCGCCATCATCCTGGGCAGCGGCGGCGACTGCTGCATCAACAACTCGAACCAGAGCGTCGGCACCTTCTACGAGGGGGCGATGGTGTCGGGCTACCCGTCCGACGCCACCGAGAACGCGATCCAGGCCAACGTGATCGCCGCCGGCTACCGCTGAGCCGGACCGGCGAGTCGGGTGGGGGCAGGGGCGGGGACGGGGCAGGGGGGGGGGCGGGGAGAGAGGGGGGGTCGGGGGGCGGG
>NZ_JBTIXF010000073.1:0-31558 GCF_055793945.1 Plantactinospora sp. A48
CCCCCCCCCCCCCCCCCCCCCCCCCCCCCCCCCCCCCCCCCCCCCCCCCCCCCCCCCCCCCCCCCCCCCCCCCCCCCCAACACCCCCCCCCCCCCCCCCCCCCCCCCCCCCCCCCCCCCCCCCCCTCGAGCCCCCCCCCCCCCCCCGCGCCGCCCCCGGTTTCGGTTCGGTGGTCGTACCGCGGAACCGCCCCGCCGTCCCGCCGTTCGAACCCGTGCGGAGGGGGTAAGCGCCGCTCGCTTCGGAGAGCCAGCTTCGGAGAGCCATGGGGACCCGCGAAGGGGAGAGCGGTAATGATTCGAATCGGCATCATCATCGGCAGCACCCGTCCCGGCCGCAACGGGGAGGCGGTGGCCCACTGGGTACACGAGATCGCGAGCCGGCGCGACGACGCCGTTTACGAGATCGTCGACATCAAGGAATTCGAGCTGCCGCACCTCGACGAGATGACACCCCCGTCGCTCGGGCAGTACGCCCAGCCGCACACCCTGCGCTGGGCCAAGAAGATCGCCTCGTACGACGGGTACGTCTTCGTGACGCCGGAATACAACCACTCCACCTCCGGCGCGTTGAAGAACGCCATCGACTTCCTCTACGCCGAGTGGAACAACAAGGCGGCCGGATTCGTCAGCTACGGCAGCGTCGGTGGCACCCGTGCCGTGGAGCACCTGCGCCTGGTGGTGGCCGAGTTGCAGATGGCGGACGTGCGCGCGCAGGTGGCGCTGTCCCTGTTCACCGACTTCGAGAACTTCAGCGCCTTCAAACCCGACGCCCGTCAGATGGACGCGGTGAACACGATGCTCGACCAGGTGGTGGCGTGGAGCGGCGCGCTGGCGACGCTGCGGGCCGGCACCACGATGGAGACATCGCAGTCCGCCGGATAGCCCTCCGGGTCCCGGATCGGCGCCCGGGGTGGCGCGACCCGCCGGCGCGGGTGACCCGGCGCCGGATCATCCCCGGGCGGCCGGGCATGGTCGGTGAGGTGGCGGGAAGGCAGCGCAGCACGGCGTCCGGCACCCCACCAGATCGAGAAGGAGAACGGCATGGCCGTCAAGACCGAGGCTCCGACCCGTACCACCACCGACATCCGGCCGTTCCGGATCGAGGTCCCCGAGGCGGATCTTCAGGACCTGCGTACGAGGATCGCGGCCACCCGCTGGCCGGAGCCACAGACGGTCGACGACCAGTCGCAGGGCGTGCCGATCGAGACGAGCCAGGCGCTGGCCCGTTACTGGGCGAAGCAGTACGACTGGCGGAAGGTCGAGGCGCGGCTGAACGCCCTACCGAACTTCATCACCGAGATCGACGGACTCGACATCCACTTCATCCACGTCCGGTCGAAACACGAGAACGCGCTGCCGCTCATCGTCACCCACGGGTGGCCCGGCTCGGTGATCGAACAACTGAAGATCATCGGTCCGCTCACCGACCCCACGGCGCACGGCGGGTCCGCGTCGGACGCCTTCCACCTGGTGATCCCGTCCCTGCCCGGCTACGGCTTCTCCGGCCACCCGGACATGCCCGGTTGGGGCCCCGAGCAGATCGCCAGCGCCTGGACCGAGCTGATGCGGCGGCTCGACTACGACCGGTTCGTGGCGCAGGGCGGCGACTGGGGTGCGCTCGTCACCGACATGCTCGGGGTGCAGGCGCCACCGGAACTGGCCGGTATCCACACCAACATGCCCTGCGTGCTGCCGTCCGACATCGACGCGCTGCTACAGACCGGCATCACGGTGGCGAACAACCCGCTCAGCCAGTTGCCGGCCGGGCTCTCCGCCGACGAGCGGGCGGCCTGTGAGCGGATCGACTTCTTCTGGAAGCACTCCTCGTACGCCCTCATCATGACGACCCGCCCGCAGACCCTCACCGCGCTCGCGGACTCGCCCGTCGGGCTGGCGACATTCATGCTCGACCACGACGCCCGCAGTCTGGACCTGATCTGCGCGGTCTTCGCCGGGCAGCCCCGCGGTCTGACCCGGGACGACATCCTGGACAACGTCTCGCTCTACTGGCTGACGAACACGGGCGTCTCCTCGGCTCGCCTCTACGCGGAGAACAAGCTCTCGCTCTTCGCGGCCAAGGGCGTCGCCGTCCCGGCGGCGGTGAGCGTCTTCCCGGACGAACTCTTCCCGGCGCCCCGGAGCTGGGCCGAGCAGGCGTACCCGAACCTCATCCACTACAACAGGCTGGACCGGGGTGGACACTTCGCGGCCTGGGAGCAGCCGCAACTGCTCTCCGAGGAACTCCGGACGGCCTTCCGGCCGCTGCGCTGACCGGTACGCCGCCGGCTCCGGCTGCGGCCTTCACGGCTCGGACGGACGGTGTCCGGATCATCGAACGACAGCGACAGCGTGCTGCAACAGGCCCGGTCGGATGCCGATGTGGCGCGGTCCTCCGGTTCACGATCCGCGGTCCAGAACCGGACGGCGGTGAAAGGGCAGCCATCCTGCCCGGGCGCCCGCCATTCCGTGTCGGGCATGGACCCGCGACAGTGGGTAGTCCCCACGGTCGATCGCGGTAACCGGCGTCTCCGGGGGCATCTACAGTGCACGGATGACCGAGGTACCAGTCGATGATCATGCTCCGGAGTCCGCTGTGGCGGCTGGTCGGGAACCGGGGGCGGCTCCGCCGCTGGCGGAGGTCGAGATGCGGGCCGATCCGGACAACCGGGCCAGCTTCGCGAGCCTGCGGGACGGCCGCCATTTCGAGCAGGTCGTGGCGGCGAACCGGGCCTACCTGATGGCCGCGGTGCCCAACGTGATCGCGAACGAACGTGACCACTGGTCGCTGTCGTGTCTTCCGATGACCGGTTCAGGACGCCGGCTGTCGGCGCTGAACATGCGGCGGATGGAGACGTTCGTGCTGTTCCGTCCGGAGGAACCCGACGGTGACCCGGAGGACGTTTCCGGGCTGGTGGTCGTCCGCGAGTCCGTCCTGCGAGCCAAGGCCGGGACGGAACTTGAGGAGCAGTATCCGCACCTGACCTTCGACCGCAGCCGCTACCGGGACGCCGGCGAGGACCAGATGAGGATCTGGGGCTGGTACGACGACCTGATCGAGGCGCTGGCCGAGGAGCCGTTCGCCACGGCCGCCCGGGAGTTGGCCGAGTCGCTGCTGTCCGGTAGGACGAACCACGCCCGGCACCACAGCTACCAGCTCGCCGATCAGGTGCTCGGCCGTCCCACGCCGCAGCCGGCCGACTGACGGCACTCCGATCCGGGGTACCCGGCGTTTCCCGGGTTGATCGCCGAACCTGGCGAACAACCCGGCGAACGTTGCTGGACATCGCGGTACGGGCGGGTGGTCACGGCAGCGCGCGTTGCATCAGCCTGGTGTCCACCCATCGGCCGTGCTTGTGGCCGACGGCGGTGAGCCGACCCACCTCGGCGAAGCCGAGCCGGCGGTGCAGCGCCACCGACGTGTCGGTCCCGGTGTCGGCGATGACGGCCACCACCTGTCGTACGCCGGCCCGGGCGCAGCCGTCGAGCACCCCGCGGAGCAGGGCGGAGCCCAGCCCGCGACCGGTCTGGCCCGGCGCGAGATAGACGCTGTCCTCGACCGTGTGCCGGTACGCGGGTTTGGGGCGCCACGGGCCGGCGTAGGCGTAGCCGACCGGCTCGGTGCCGTGCCGGGCGACCAGGAAGGGCAGCCCTCGGGCGGTGAGGTCGGCGAAGCGGACGTGCCAGTCCGCAACGGTCGGCGCGGTCTCGTCGAAGGTGATCACGCTGGTCTCGACGTAGTGCGCGTAGATCTCGGCGACGGCGTCGAGGTCGGCCGGCGTGGCGGGGCCGATGCTGGTCTCGGGCGGCATGGCTGACCTCTCCGGGGCGGTTCGGCGGGACAGGTGGCCGGCGGGTCTGGGGACGGGGGCGACCCGGCCGGCGGGTCGGTGGGCCGGCGGGTCTGGGGACGGGGGCGACCCGGCCGGCGGGTCGGTGGGCCGGCGGGTCTGGGCGGACGGGGGCGGCGGTCGGAGGCGGTCCGCCGGGGCGGTGCCGATCAGTCCAGGAAGCGCTCGGGGTCGAAGTCGTCGACCGAGATGATCCGGACCCGGGGCAGCGTGCTGGTGAAGCAGCGGGCGTCCTCTTCCAGGTCGAAAAGGTGCAGCCCGGAGTCGGCGAGGTTGGTGAAACCGGCGTTGAAGAACTCGGGAAAACCGATCACGCCGACCCGCCGGCCGTCGCGCATGACGTTCCGGATCTGTGGCAGGAAGTCACCGTCGTGGCTGGCCAGCAGCACGTCACCGGGCCGGTCGGCGATCGCCTCCAGGGTGCGCTGGATGCCGATGTCGACGACCTTCTGCCCCGGACCGCCGGTGAGCGCGATCGGGCGGTAGTTCAGCGCCAACAGGGCCCGTACGAAGGGCGTCGGCAGCACCCCGGAGGTGGCGTTGAGAAAGAACAGCGCCCGCACCGGCTGGCCCCACTCGTCCTGGGCGAACTGGCGCAGGCGCTCCCAGCGCGGTCGCTCCTCCGGATTGGGTCGATGCTCCAGCACCTGCCCACCGAGTGTCGCGTCGATGTTCTCCCCGTCCACCAGCAAGAACGTCACAGGTGCCTGCGATCCGACCATGGTCGAACCCTAACCGAGCGGAACGAGGGCACCCACGTCAGTAGGTCGGAATGCCATCATCCGGGGGCTGGGGCTGGGGCTGGGGCTGGGGCTGGGGCTGGGGCTGGGGCTGGGGCTGGGGCTGGGGCTGGGGCTGGACGGCTGGACGGCGCGACGCGCGGTGGGCAACCGCTGGGCGTACCTCGCGATCCCGGGGTGGACGTCAGAACTTCCAGGGGGAGGTGGTGGGGAAGCCGTAGTTGCAGGACCGGAAGCCGAACCGGTTGGCACCGTCGATGAACGAGTCCCGGGCCGTCGTGAAATCGTCCAGATCCAGGTTGTACTGCGTACCGTTGCGGGCCTTCAGGTCCGCCCGCAGTTGCCGCCAGGCGCCGGTCCCGGCGGTGAAGTCGGCCCAGATCTTCCGCACCTCGGCGTTGTAGACCGGGTCCACGGACTCCGTCGGCCACGGCACGTGCGTCCAGGCCGTGTAGAACCGCTCCCGGGCGGTGAGCACCCTGGTCATCCAGTCGTACGAGATGGTGTCGATCTCGCCGGGGACGGCGGTCAGCGTGCGGGCGCAGGCGGTGTCGGCGTCCTCGACGTACCGCCATTTGAGCGCCTCCCGGCCGGGGGTGGGGCTCGGGCTCGGGACGGCGGTCGACGGGGTGGCCGAAGCTGCCGGCGGGGACGGGAACAGCTTCTGCTTCAACTCGCCGAAGCTCTGCACGCCGAGCAGGAACGCCACCAGCCCGACGATGGTGCCGACGGTTTGCAGGGTGCCCCAACCCGGGGACTGCGCATCGGGCTTCTTCCCCGCCGGCTCCGCCACCGGTCGATGCTATCCACCCGCGTCGACACCCTCGGTAGCTGGCCGGAGCCCACCCCGTGTCGGGGAATCGGCGGTGCCGGCCCGGCCGGGAACAACCGGAACGAGGTCGGTCTCGGCGAACCCGGCCAGCTCGCGGAAGTGGCCGAGTGTGTCGGGTGCGCCGTCCCGGGCCAGCGGGTCGTCCAGGTCGTCCCGGTCGTCCAGGTCGTCCCGGTCGTCCAGGTCGTCCCGGTCGTCCCGGACCAGCAGGTCGTACGCGGCGGCCGGACCGACCGGGCCGCGCAGCGCGACCACCTCACCGGTACGCAGTCGCAGGACCAGGATCCGCGCCGGCCCGGACGGTCCGGGCACCTCGTCGAACCCCTCTTGCAGGACACCGCTGATCTGGTACGCCGGTAGCGCGAGCCGACCGATCAGACGGCCCGGCGTGCCGTCGGGCCAGTTCGTGGCGGGCAGCTTGACGAGGGCCGGACCGGGCCAGGGCCGCAGTTCGTCGAGCCGGCGGGCCACCCGGGCGAGGAAGTCCAGCATCTCCGCCTCGCCGTAGCGACGACTCAGCTCGACGCTCTCCGCCGCCAGGCCGCCGTGTCGGAGGGCCTCCCGGATCGCCGAGGCGAACTCCTCGACGGGCGCGGCGAAGAACCGGCCGTCGATCAGCCCCTCGGCCATCAGCGCGGCCGATCCGTCGCCGAGATCGGGCGCCTGGTCCAGGCTGTAGAGCAGCATGTCGATGTAGCCCCGGGCGGGGTACGGAGTCTCGGTCATCGTCGTTCCCCGTTCCGGTCGTACCGATGGAAGTTGCCGCAGGGTCGGGTGACGGCTGCACCCACCTCGACGCCCCTCGGGTCTGGGGCCGGATCCGGCACCGGATCCATTGGAGCGTGCCGGCGGCGCCGTCCGACACCCCGCATCTCGCCGCCTGTGGATAACTGCCCGACCGGCGGTCGCCTGTGGACAACCGGCGACGGTACCGACCGGCGGCCGGGTGGCCTCGCCGCCCCCGGACCGCGTGGCTGCGGCCCGGGCGGCAGGCGATTCGATGCCTTTGCCGAATGGCGGAGAATTTCTGATCTTGACGCTTCCCGCAATAAAGATTTAATGATATCTATTCCGCACCATCTGCCTCACCACCCCCGGAGGTTGACGTGCGGAGAACCCGCCTCACCACCCTCGTCGCCGGTCTCGCCGCGACGATCACTGCCATCCTCGGTCTGGCCACCCCCGCCCGGGCGGCCGCCGGCGACAACTACGTCGCGCTCGGCGACTCCTACTCCTCCGGCCTCGGTGCCGACAGCTACACCTCCGAGAGCGGGAGCTGCTACCGCAGCACCAACGCCTACTCGGCGCTCTGGGCCGCCAACAACTCACCCGCCTCGTACCGCTCGGTGGCCTGCTCCGGCGCCACCACCAGCACCGTGATCAACAGCCAGCTCTCGGCGCTGTCCGCCAGCACCACGCTGGTCAGCATCACCGTCGGCGGCAACGATGTGGGCTTCTCCAACATCATGACGCAGTGCGTGCTCTACGGAACGACCGAGTGCGTGAACGCCGTCAACGCCGCCGAAAGCGCCGCCCAGACCACCCTGCCGGGCAAGCTGGACAGCGTCTACAACGGAATCCGGTCGAAGGCGCCCAACGCACGGGTGGTGGTGCTCAGCTACCCGGTGTTCTACCAGCTCAACACCGTCTGCGTCGGGCTCAGCGACACGTCCAGGTCGAAGATCAACGAAGGCATCAACATCGTGGACGGGGTGCTGTCCGCCGCGGCGTCCCGGCACGGCTTCAGGTTCGGCGACGTCCGATCGATCTTCGTCGGGCACCAGCTGTGCAGCTACGGCACCAAGTGGCTGCACGCGCTGAACTTCGCGAACCTCAATGTCTCGTACCACCCGACGGCGGCCGGCCAGTCCGGCGGCTACTACCCGGTCTTCCGCAACACCGCGGGCTGACCGACCCCCGGCCGGTCCGTCGGGCCGGTGTGATCAGGGAGTCCGGGTCACCGGAGCCGCTCTCCGGTGGCCCGGGTCCCTGGTCGTCAACGGACCGGACCGGATGTCACCGTCCGCGCCGGTGGTGGCGTCCGCGCCGGTGGTGGCGTCCGCGCCGGCCGGGCGGTCGACCGGGGGCGGCAGGCCCAGCCGCGAGCCGCTGGCCTCGTCACCCCAGATCGACGCCGGATCGAGGTACGGCCGCAGCAGCGCGGTCAGGTCCGGATCACTCCTACCGTCCAACTCGTACGTCGCCGCCTTGCGGGCCGCCCCGGCCAGGAAGTCGGCGACCTGCACCCGGGGGTCGGACTGCGAGTCCACCAGCCGCAGCTCGACCAGCCGGCCGCCGGCCAACTCGGTGAGCCGCGCGACGCGCCCGGGGGAGAGCGTGGTCTGCCGGTCGTGCACCAGCCGGACCGGCCGCCCCGGTGCCGACCAGTGCGCCACGGCGCGCAGTAGCGCCGGTACCAGCGGATCCAGCACCGACACCGCGTCCGGGTCCGGGTCCAGCCGGGCCAGCCGCGACTCGAGCCGCGGGCGGGACCGGACCAACCGGTCGAGCAACGCCTCCGCGTCGCGGTCCGGAGCCGTCGCCGCGCGCAGCGCCCCGACCAGCTCGAAGAACATCTCGGCCGAGACGTGTACGCCCCGGCGGTTGCGCGGCCGCAGCAGGTAGTTGAACGCCTCCAGCAGGGCCAACCAGGGCCGCCGCCCCAGGATGCGCGGGGCGTCCCGGTACAGCGCGGTGGCCGCCGGGCCGGTGTCGGGGAGCAGATCCGCGAGCCGGCCGACGGCGAGGTACTCCTTCTCCACCAGGTGCACCCGGGCCGTGCCGGCGATCGGGCCGGACGGGCCGAGCAGCCAGAACAGCACCGCGCGATGCTTCTCCCGGAACAGGTGGTTGGCCTTGTACTCGGTGGCCGGCGACCGGATCCGGTCCCGCAACTCGGCCAGGCAGGCCGCCGCCGCGGCGGTCCGCAGCGGGACGCTGGCGTGCGCGAACACGGTCGTCACGCCGCCGATCAGCTTCTCGCCCTCCGACCCGGACTCGTCGCAGGCGATTTCCGGTACGTCCCCTTCGATGGGGCCACCCTGCCAGCCCGACGCCGGTGCTGTCGACGCGGAATTCCCGCTCCCGCGCGCGCGGGACACGGTTCCGGCGGATGGGCGGCATCGACGCCGCCGCCTCCCGCTCCCCGAGCGCGCGGGACACGGGGAGCGGGCTCAGCCCGGCAACGTGGTCCGGCTCAGCGCGGCACGAGAGCGAAGGTGTCCGGGTTGGGGCCGGTACGACCCGACTCACCCTGGTCCAACTCGGTGATCCGGCGCATCTGCTCGTCGTCCAGCTCGAAGTCGAAGATCTTGAAGTTCTCCTCGATCCGTTCCGGCGTGCTCGACTTGGGGAACACGATGTCGCCGCGCTGCACGTGCCAGCGCAGCACCACCTGAGCCGGGGTGCGCCCGACGGTCTCGGCCACCCCGGTGATGACCGGGTCGTTCAGCACCTTGCCCTGGGCGATCGGCGACCACGCCTCGGTCGCGATGCCGTGCCGCCGGCCGTACCCGCGGACCTCGTCGTTGGTCAGGTAGGGGTGCACCTCGATCTGGTTCACCGCCGGTACCAGGTCGGTCTCGGCGGCAAGTCGCTCCAGGTGTGCCACCTGGAAGTTGGAGACCCCGACCGCGCGGGCCCGACCCTCGCGCTTGAACTCGACGAGCGTGCGCCAGGTGTCGACGAAGTCGCTGTCGCGGAGCGTGGGCAGCGGCCAGTGGATGAGAAACAGGTCGATGTGGTCGAAACCGAGCGCGTCGAGGGTGCCGTCGAACGCCTTGCGGGCGTCGTCCGGCCGGTGGGCGCCGTTGTGCAGCTTGCTGGTGACGAAGACCTCGTCACGGTCGATGCCCGAGGCGCGGATGGCCTCGCCGACCTCCCGCTCGTTGCCGTACATCTCGGCGGTGTCGATGTGCCGGTAACCGATCTCGAGTGCCCTGCGCACCGTCGTGGCGGTGTCCTTCGGGTCGATCTGGAAAACCCCGAAGCCGAGCTGGGGGATTTCGGTGCCGTCGTTCAGGGTGATGTTGGGAACCACGCTCACGGCCATCGCTCCTTCAATCGTGCGTCGTCGTGGGCCGACGCGGGAATCAACCGGCGCCCGACCCGGCCGGTGCCGCGGGTCAGGCGGACCGGGGTCATCCCGGCCATCTACCCAGAACCCCGCCGCGTACCCGTGACCTGTGCAACACCAGGGCTGGAAAAACGAATTGCGTCACCCGGAACGGATCGATCAGGGTGGACCGCTGGCCGACGAGCAGGGAGGCGCGGATGGCGACACGACGGACGGCCGACGGTGGCACCGGACCCCGCCCGGCCATCGAGGAGTTCCGGATCGGGGACACCGGATCCGGGCCGTACGGCATCACCGCCGGCCCGGACGGCGCGTTGTGGCTGACTCTCGTACACGCGGGCCGGATCGGACGTCTCGGCACCGACGGGACGTACCGGGAATTCCCGGTGGGAGAGGCGAGCCGGCCGATGGTCATCGTCGCCGGTCCGGACGGCGCCCTGTGGTTCACCCGGGGCGACCACCGGATCGGCCGGATCACCACCGACGGACAGCTCGCGGACTTCCCGGTACCCACCGGCGAGGCGGGCCCGTACGGCATCACCGTCGGCCCGGACGGGGCGCTCTGGTTCACGGAGATGAACGCGGACCGGATCGGCCGGATCACCGTCGACGGGACCGTCACCGAATTCGCCCTGCCGGTGACCGGGAGTTTCCCGTCGGGCATCGTCACCGGGCCGGACGGCGCGCTGTGGTTCACCCTCAACCAGGCCGACGCCGTCGGGCGGATGACCACGGACGGCGCCGTGACGGTCCATCCGCTGCCGACCGAGGGCGCCGGGCCGGTGGGGGTGGCCGCCGGCGCCGGCTCGGTGTGGTTCGTCGAGATCGGGGCCGGTCAACTGGGTCGGATCACGCCGGTGGCGACCGCCCGACCCGGTGGTGCCGGTGTCCCGGTCGGCGCCCCGGAACCGGCGGTGACGGTGGAGGAGTTTCCGCTGCCCGATCGCACCGCCCGGCCGCACGCGCTGGTGGTCACCGGCTCCGGCGCCTGCTGGTACACGGAGTGGGCCGGCAACCGGGTCGGCTGCCGGGAGACCGGGGGCCGCATCCGGACGTACGACCTGCCGACGACGGCGTCCGAACCGCACGGCATCGCGGAGGGTCCCGACGGCGCGCTCTGGGTCGCCCTGGAGATCGGGGCCGTCGCCCGGATCGCGCCCGGGGCCTAGCGTGTCCGGCGATTTGCCGGGCCCGGGACCTAGCGTGTCCGGCGATTTGCCGGGCCCGGGACCTAGCGTGTCCGGCGATTGCCGGGCACGCTGAACCGTCGGCTCGGAATGGCGTTCCGCCGGGTCGACCCGCGGCGGGTGCGGCGGCCGACAAATCGAGGTACGTGACTGACGGTCACTCGTGCGCAGGTGGGCAGGCGGGTCGACCTCCATCGATCGAGTGGTGAATTGGGTCGTATTTACTTACAGTTACTGGTTCACTGCTATCGGTCATGGTATGATCCAAAACTTCGTCTCTCCGCCGGGTTCCGCTAGCGTGACTGGAGTGAGGATCGAGCGGCATTGGTGGAACGGTGATTCGGCCCGGCGTTCCCGGCGCGACGTCTACGTACGTACCGACGGGCAGCTGTGGCAGGTGGAAGCGCAAATGGGTGGCGTCGAGGGCCGCTCCCGGATCCAGGAGTGCCCCAGCCGGGCCACCGCCCTTATTCTCGCGGACGCCTGGCTCGGCGGCCGTCCCGAGTGGCGCGAAGTCGCTCACTGACGGCTACCGGTAGCGCCGGTCGCACCCGATGACGCCGGGTCGGTCCGCCCGGGCCCCGCTGGCTCTGCGGCGGTCTGGCTCTGTGGCGGTCTGGCTCTGCGGCGGTCCGTGGCGGGTGCCGCTGCCGTGGTTTGTCTCTGGTCGTCACGGCCGCTGGCCTGCGCCGGCATGGAAGCGCTCCCGGCGGGACCGTACCATCGGCTGCACTCGGTGAACTGCCGGACGATGGTTGCCGTACCAGTGGATAGCACGCGGCGCGTCGCGTCGCGGCGGACCCGAGGAGGCACATCGTGGACCAGACCCCGGATCCGATTGACCGCGCACTCGGTGAGGTGCCGATGCCGTCGTACGTGACGGCCGAGGACGTCCAGCTCGCCGTCCGCGCCGTGGTGGTACACGCGGCCGAGCAGTGGCCGGCCGGTCCGCAGTGCCGCAACGACGGCGCACCGTACCCCTGCCGCCTGCACCGGTGGGGTCGGCGGGTGCTCATCGAACACGGCCTCACCGATCGCCAGGTCGACGCCGTGGAGCGGCACGGCAACCCGTTCCTGGAGCTGCCCGGCCGGGGGGCGTCAGCGACCTCGCCGGGCGGCGGGCCGGCCCGGCCGGCGACGATGGGCCGGCCGGTGACACCGCCGGGCAGACCGGGCGGCGGGACGCCTCCGGCCCGGCCGGGCGGCCACGCGACTCCGCTTCGCCCGGGTGCCCCGCAGGGTCGACCGGGGGTGCCGGCGTGGCCGGGGGGCGGGGCGCCGGGCCGACCCGGGGGTACGGGCCTGCCGGGCCGTGCTGGTGGACCGACGATGCCCGGTGCGCCGGGTCGTGGTGCTGTGCCCGCTCGTGGCGGGTTGCCCGCCGTGCCTGGTCGTGGTGCTGTGCCCGGTCGTGGTGCTGTGCCCGGCCGTGGCGGGTCGCCGGGTGCGCCGGGTCGGACCGGGAGCGCGGGTCGGCCGGGTTCGGTCGTTCCACCGGCCGCTGCGGGGCACCCGTCCCGGACCGGTGCGGTGCCTCCGCGTCCGGCGGGTCTGGGCGGGCGTCCGCCCGCCGGCTGGCCGGCCAGCCCGCCTGGGCGGCCCGGAGCCGTACCGGAGCGACCGGGTGCGGTCACCGGCCGGCCGGGTTCGGTCGCGGGTCTACCCGGCACCGGTACCGGCCGGCCGGGTTCGGTCGCCGGGCGTCCGGGGGCCGTACCAGCACGATCGGCTGGAACGGCGGGCCGACCGGGAGCCGCACAGGGACGGCCCGGGATGGTCGCCGGTCGGCCGGGAGCCGTACCCGGAGCCCCCGGTGACCCGGCGCGACCCGGATACGGCGCGGCGCCGGCAGCCGCTCGACGCCGGCCCGGAAGCACACCGCCCGGCCAGTCCGGATCGGATCGCGCGGCCAGCTGAACGGGCTGCCAGGACCGGCCCGGCGCGGGTTGTCAGGACCAGCGCGGCGCGATGGGGGCGTTCCGGTCGCCGGCGGTCAGTCCGGCGGCCGGGGCTCCTCGGGCGGTCGGCCCTTGCTGCGCAGCGTGTCGTGTGCGGCGATGGCGGCCAGCACGACGACCACGACCAGCTCGACCAGCAGCGAGCGGCTCCGTCCCATCAGCGGAGCCGCCGCGGCGAGCGCCACCAGGCCCACCACCCGGTTGGGGGACACCCGCCGGAACACCTCGTACTCGAAGCGGGCCCGGCCGATCAGGAACAGCGCCGGGCCGCCGAGCGCGATGGCGACCGTGGCGGGTCGGGAGACCTCCACCGGAAGGGTGATCAGGAAGTCGAAGCTGGCCGCCGTGGCGACCACGCCGGCCACCATGACGAGCTGGGTGAGCGGACCGGTGGCGGCGAACCGTTCCGGTCGGGAAGATCTTTTCAGGGCGGCCGCCAGCACCTCGCCGGCCCGATGCGTGTAGATCCGCCACATCAGCATGGTGATGAGGTACGCCAGCACGGCGCTCAACACCTGGAAGCGGGTGAACTCGCTCCGGCTGAGCACGACGCCCGTGATCAGCACGGCGTCCCCGAGCGCGATGATGAAGAACTGTTGGTAGCGTTCCGCCAAATGCTCCGCGATCCTGGTGAACTGACCGGACTGGGCGTTGCCCAGCCCCGGCACGGGATAGCTCAACTTGCCACCGCCGTAGTCGAGGGCCAGCGCGATCAGCCACAGCACCGCCCGCCAGTCGCCGTGGAGGAAGGCGCCGAACAGCCACGGCACTGCGCTGAGCACGAACCACAGCAGTACCCGTAGCGCCCGTTCCTGGGCGGGTTGTCCGCGTAGCAGGGGGACCAGGTACAGGCCCCGGCCCACGTGAATGGCCACGTACGCTCCGGCGAAGATCCCACCGTGCCGGCCGAAGGCGCTGGGAATGGCCGCCGCCATCAGCAGGCTGCCCCACGTCACCGAGAGGGTGAGGCCCTGCATGGCCGGCCGGCCCGGGTCGAAGGAGTTGGTGACCAGCGTGGTGATGGCCCAGACCCACCAGGTCGCCATCAACAGCACCAGGGCGTGCAGCACCCCGCCCCACGAGGTGTCCCGACCCAGATTCTCGGAGATCAGCGCGAGGCTGACCACGAACACCACGTCGAAGAAGAGTTCGAGCAGGGAAGCCCGCTGGGGTCCCTCCGGCCGTCGGCGCACGAGCCGGGGTCTGGGCCCGGTCATCGTCCGGCCCCGGTCATCGGCGGCTGGCCCCGCCCCGTCGCCGCGTACCGGCTCCCCGCACCCCCATGCCTCCCAGGCTGGCATGCTACGGGGGATCTGAGGCTTCTTTTATTGATTTATCGGGTTGTGTCGGGTTCGATCCAGACGTGGGGCAATCGATCCCGGTACCGCGCGGGCATACTCGGGGAATGCCTCGGACCATCGCCACCAACACCCGCGCCGACCGGGAAGCGCTGCTGGAGTTTCTCCGCCCCCGGCACCGGGCGCTCCTGATGACCACCCGGGCCGACGGCCGTCCGCAGGCGTCCCCGGTCGCCTGCGGGGTGGACGACGCCGGCCGGATAGTCGTCTCGACGTACCCGGACCGGGCCAAGGCCACAAACGTGCGGCGGAACCCCCGGACCTCCGCCTGCGTGCTCTCCGACGACTGGAACGGCCCGTGGGTCCAGGTCGACGGCACGGCAGAGGTGCTCGACCTGCCCGACGCGCTGGAACCGCTGGTGGAGTACTACCGGTGCATCTCCGGCGAGCATCCGGACTGGGACGAGTACCGGCAGGCCATGCGTACCCAGGGCAAGTCGCTGATCCGGCTGACCATCGAGCGCTGGGGACCGATCGCGACCGGCGGCTTCCCGGCCCGGCTGGCCTGACCCACGGCCCGACCCGATCCACGGCGCGGCCTGATCCGGCCGGGACGGGGTTCGGGCTTGACCCTCACGTAACGGAACGGTGGAGCGTGGTCACCGAAAGGGAGGGAACCATGGCCTGGACGGTGGGACGGGTGGCGCGGGCGGCCGGCGTGAGCGTGCGGACGCTGCACCACTACGACGAGATCGGGCTGCTGTCGCCCAGTTCCCGGTCGAGCGCCGGCTACCGCCGGTACGACGACGCGGACCTGGAGCGGCTCCAGCAGATCCTGTTCTATCGCGAGCTGGGGTTCCCGCTGGAGGACATCGCCAAGATCCTGGACGACCCGGACGCCGATCCGGCCGCGCACCTGCGCCGGCAGCACGCGCTGCTGACCGATCGGGTCAAGCGTCTCCAGGAGATGGTCACGGCGATCGAGTTCGCGATGGAGGCGAAGAGCATGAACATCCCGCTGACCCCGGAGGAGCGGTTCGAGGTCTTCGGGGACTTCGACCCGGACGAGCACACCGAAGAGGTGGAGCAGCGCTGGGGCGATACCGAGGCGTACCGCGAGTCAGCCCGGCGGACCAGCCGCTACACCAAGGAGGACTGGCTGCGGCACAAGGCGGAGCAGGACGACTGGAACCAGCGGTTCGTCGCCGTCATGGAGTCGGGTGCGGCCTCGCACGGCCCGGAGGCGATGGAACTGGCCGAGGAACACCGGCAGCTCATCACCCGGTGGTTCTACGAGTGCGGCTACGAGATGCACACCTGCCTGGCCGACATGTACGTCAACGATCCCCGGTTCACGGCGTACTACGAGAACATCAGGCCGGGCATGGCGGCGTACCTGAACACCGCCATCCACGCCAACGCCGTCCACCGCAGCTGAGCCGCAAGGAAGGGCCCCCTGTTATCGCTTTTCGGATAGCAGGGGGCCCTTGTTAACGCCTCCCCCCGTGGTTGAGCAGGCCGTCGTCGAGCTGGCAGCCGGCGAGACGGGCGTCGCTCGGGCGGGCGTCGCGTCGGAGGTCGGGGCTACCGTGGCGGGATGCGCTACTGGGCAGCGGTGGTCGGCGGCGGCTGCGCCGTGCTGGCCGCGATATTCTGGGCGGTCGACCTCACCACCCTGCAACCCCTGACCGAACCGCTCGGCCCCTGGCCCGAGCGGTTGGCCCAGAACAACACCTACTGGGCCCGGGACCTCAGGTTCGGGGCGATCCTGACCGTACTGATCGGTCTGGTGCTGGCCACCCGGGGCGACCGACGGGTACGACTCGGCTCGGTCCCCCTGGGCGTCGCCTGGCTGGTGGCCGACCTCTGGCTGGACCGGGCCGACGTCACCGGGGCGGTCGCCACCGTCGGACTCGCGCTGGTCGGGGTGCTGATCGTGCTGGTTGTGCTGACGGCGGCACTGCTGCGACCCGCGACCCGAAGTCGAGCGCCCCTCGTGTACTGGGCGGCGGTCGCCGCCGCCGTCACCCCGCTGGCCATGGCTACCGAATCGCCCACCGACGCTGAGCCGAAACTCGCCCCCGCCGCGTTCGTCAGCGCCGCGCTGCTGGGCGTACTCGCGATCGCGACCGCGCTCGCGGCGGCCCCGGCGGCCGGCCGGTGGCGCTGGACGGCCGCCGGCCTGGTCGGTGTCCTCACCGCTGCCGGCGTCGTGGCCGGCCGGGCGCAACCCCCGGGTCAACGACTCGGAGCCATTGTGCTGCTCGGCGCGCTGCTGCTGGGCGCGGTCGCGACGTTGGCAGACCGGCGCAGGTGGCGCGGCGAGACCGCCGGTCCGGCCGGCTCCACCGGGCGACCGGACAGCGGTCGGGTGGAGGTCGCCGTTGCGGCGGACGTTGCCGGTCCGAAGCCGGAAGCCGCCTTCGACGGGTACGAGGTCGGGACCGGCGGGCCGGACTGGGCGCGGGTCGGCCTGGCGGTGCTGGGCACCCTGATCTGCTATCCCGCCGCGCTGTACCTGCTGGTGATCGGGGCCGCGCTGGTGCCGGTCATGGCGGTACTCACCCGGGCGGCCGGCAACCTTGCGGTGAGCAGCGCCGACACGGACGTGTCGTACAGCCTCATCGGGCTGATCATCGGGCTGGCCTACGGCGCGGTTCTGCGCCGGCTCCCCGCGCCGGCCCCGGCACCGGCACCTCGCCCTTGAACATGGGTACGTGGCGCCGCACCAGAAGCCGCGGCGCCACGTACCCGGGATGGATCTGGCGGTCAGCCGCCCTGCTGGCGCTGATCGCCGGTGGCGCGTTGGGCCTGCTGTACGGCCTTGTTCACCTTCTGGTCGTACTTGCCGCCCGTGTGCCGGTTCACCTGGTCCCCGGCCTTCTGCATCCCCTGGTCGACCTTCTGCTCGTTCCGGTCGACGAAGTCCTTCGCCTTCTTCATGAACTCGCCCATCGGTCCCCCTCCCGGGTCACGTACCTGCGGCGTTCCCGGCCGGCGGGCGTCGAAACGGTTGGGCTCGGGCTGCCGGGCCGTCAACGCGGGGCCCTTCCTATCCGAAGAGTCCCGGCGCGTCGCGGCGCGACCCCGTCGCGGGTCCAGGTCGCCCTGCTCGTCCACGACGCGCCGGTGGACCGGACACGGACGTGCAACCGTGAACCGGACACGCGAGCAGGGACAGTTTGTCCGTCGCGGGTACCAGCCCCGGCCGTAGCTTGCTGTCACCCGCCGCCACCGGTGGGGTGACGGACGACGGCACTCGGAAGGGGTCGGTGAACCGGCGGTGATCGAAGGGACCGGGCGTGGGGTGAGCCAGGGCAGTGTCGATCCGCGGCTGGACGAGCGCCAGGTCCGGCGCCCGCGGTTCCGTCCCAGGGCAGGACGGCAGGGTGCCCCATGGCGGCCGGGCGGTTCGTGGTGGCGGGGCGGTTCGTGGCGGCGTGGTCCGTGGCAGGGCGGTCCCTGGCAGAACGGTCCCTGGCGACGCGGCCCGTGGCGGCGCGGCGGTCCCGGTCCGGCCGAGGTGCGGGCGTTCCTCCGCCAGGCGGCGGACGAGATCGACATGCTGCACCGGGAGGTCGCCGCCGGCCAGGCGGAGATCGAGCGTCTCCGGGTGGCGTTGCACCACTGGCAGACCTGGCAGCGTCACTGCGGCATGCCGGACCTCCAGTGGCCGATCGGGTACCCGGCGGGTGACCTTCGGTGAACTTCCCGAACTGGGTACTCCACCTGCCTACCCGGCTCACCTCGTTCGACTCGGCGGCCCGGATGGTCGAACAGCTCCGGGACTCTCTGGCGCACGTACCGGCGCTCGACTTCGCCGCCGCCACGCTCACCGAGAAGGATCGGTTGATGGTCCGGCACCTGGTCTTCTGCGACCGGCCGTTACCAGACCGGCACCGGTGTCTGCTGCGCGCCGACCACGCCGGGCCGTGCCTGCCGCTGCCCTGGCAACGGACGGGTTGACCGCCGGACGGACCTGACCGCCAGATGGGCCGACCGCCGGAGGGACCGCGGGTGCGGTCGGCGGACCCTGCGAGGTTCGGGAAACCAGGGTCACCTCCCGGGCCGCGTCTTCGTCGTGCCGGTGCTGGACACCACGGTGGTGGCGCCCGTCGGCGGCCAGGCGTTCCACTTTGGCTCGCCCAGTGCCCCGCGAACCGCCGGTGACAATCGCCGCCTGTCCGCTCGGGGTTTCCGCGGCTCTCTTCCGTCATGGGGTTAGGAAGGGCCCCTTCCTATACAAAAAGCGATAAGAAGGGGCCCTTCCTTTCAGCGGGAGCGGGATGTCAGTGGTAGCCGCTGGTCGGGCGGGGCGGGGCGGGGTTGTCCGGGTGGTGCGGGCCGTGTCGGGTCTCCGGGCCGCTCAGGATGAGCGGGGACACCAGCGCGGCGAGCAGGCCGCCCAGCAGCGGGAAGAGGATGAACACCCACAGTTGGGAAAGTGCCCTGCCGCCCTCGAAGAGCGCCGGGCCGAAGGACCGGGCCGGGTTGACCGAGGTGCCGTCCAGGGTGATGCCCACCAGCAGGACCGCGGCGAGCGCGATGCCCATCACCAGGCCCGCGAAACCCGCGTACTCGGCCCGGCTGGTGACCACCAGGACGGCCAGTACGAACAGGAAGCTCAGCACGGTCTCCAGCACCATGGTGCCGCCGAGGTTGATGTTCGTGCCGTAGGAGTTGGTGCCGAGTTGGCCGGTCTGGTCGGTCACGCCGCCCCAGCGGACCAGCGCCCAGAGGATGAAGGAGGCCACCAGCGAGCCGAGCAGTTGTGCGATCCAGTACGAGACGGCACCCACGGTGGTGATCTTGCCGCTGATCAGTACGCCCAGGGTCACCGCCGGATTGAGGTGACTGCCCGACACGGGTCCGAGGACGTAGGCGAGGACCAGCAGGATGAAACCGAAGGACAGCGCGACCACCACGGCGCCGCCCTCGACCAGCGCGGCGATGGCGCTACCCACGCCGAAGAAGACCAGCAGCAGGGTGCCGAGGAACTCGGCCGCGTACCGTTTCGGACTCTCCATGGCGGACCTCCTGGCGGTAGCCTAGGCGGAATAAGCTGGCAAAAGGGATAAAAACACCAGAAGTTCGCCGTTGTCTTCGGTCTGGCGCGGGCGCCCCGATTTGACGCGTCGACACCACGCCGGCATGGTGGGACGCGAACGGCCGTTGCCCTGCCCGCCTTTGCGACAGCGAACCATCGAGGTTCTGACAGCGAACGATCTTGCCGTGGTCCGGGCGCCGACCCGCGCCTGACCAGCCTCCCCCGTGTGCTCGCAGACGGGCCTGTCCAGGCCCGCCGGGTGACCGCGACGAGAACCCACGAGGAGAATTCATGCTGACTCTGACCGACAACGCCGTGCTGGTGATCCGCGACCTGACCGCCCAGCAGGAGGTGCCGGACGGTGCCGGGCTGCGCATCGCCACCGACGCGGATGCCGGCGCGTTGACCCTCTCGCTGGCCGAGTCGCCGGCCCAGGGGGATCAGGTGGTGGACAACTCCGGCGCCCGGATCTTCCTGGACCCCGACGCCGCGCAGCTGCTGGACGACAAGGCGCTCGACGCCGCCGTCGACGCCCAGGGCGCCGTCCGGTTCGGCCTGGCCGAGCGGTAAGGAAGGGCACCTTCTTATCGCTTTTTGTATAGGAAGGGCCCCCGCTTAACGCGCCGGGACCGGTGGCACGTCCGCCGGTCCCGGTTCCGTGCGTCGGCCCCGTCGGACGGCTGCCGTACCGTCGACCGGGTGGCAGAGCTGGTCGAGGACACGACGTTCCGTAACGACGACTGGTACGGCGAGGAGATCACCGACCGGGCGTACGTGCGGTGCGAGTTCTTCCACGTCGACCTCGGCGAGGCGATGAGCCGCGGCACCACCTTCACCGACTGCGTCTTCGGCAACGTCCGGTTCAACGCGTCCCGGCACACCGACTCGGCGTTCCTGCGCTGCCAGTTCAGGCGGTGCAACCTCTTCGAGACGGAGTTCACCGGCTGCAAACTGACCGGAAGCGCGTTCGACGGTTGCGACCTGCGCCCGTTACGGGTCACCGGTGGTGACTGGTCCTTCGTGGCCCTGCCGAACGCCGACCTGCGCGGAGTGACCATCCAGGGGGTACGGATGCGCGAAGTCGATCTGACCGGCGCGAACTGCACCGACGCCGCTCTCACCGACGTGGATCTCTCGGGTGCGACGCTGCTGCGTACCAATTTCACCGGCTGTGACCTGCGGGGCAGTGACCTCACGGCGCTCGATCCGACCACCACCACGGTCCGGGGCGCGCGGATCAACGCCGACCAGGCCGTGGTGATCGCGCAGGCGGTCGGCTTCACCGTCGGCTGATGTCACGCGGTACCCGTTGTCGGGCGCGGTACCCGGGCGTCGGGCGCCGCCCCCGACAACCGGGTGTCACCGTCGGGCGAGTCGAGCGACGAAGGCCGCCCACGGGGCGGGCCGGAAGTTCAGGACGGGTCCCTCCGGGTCCTTGCTGTCGCGCACGGCGACCAGGCCGGGCAGGTTGTCGGCGACCTCGACGCAGTCTCCGGAGGAGCCGGAGCGGGTGCTTTTGCGCCACCGCGCTTCTGACAGGTCCATGGCAGTCTCGCTTTCTATGAAATGTGTTCCCTGGCGATCTGACGCAGGCGGTCCCGGGTCTCCCGGGGCGCCAGCGCGGCGGCCGCGAGCTGTTCGAAAGCCGCGGAGTAGGCGGAGACCTCGGCGGGTCCCTCCAGATATAACGCGCCAGTGAGCGTGTCGACGTACACGAGCCTGCCCTCGGCGGCGTCCGGGTACGGATCGGGCAGGGGCGGGAAGTCCAGCATCACGAAGCTGCCGTCGAAGCCGGTGCCGGTGGAGAAGGGCAGCAGCTGGATCCGGATGCGGGTACGGGTGGACTCCCGCACCAGCCGGTCGATCTGGTCCCGCATCACCTCGGCGCCCCCGACCAGCCGGCGCACCGCGCCCTCGTCCAGGATCACCAGCAGCGTGGGATGGTCCTCGGCGGCCACGATCGCCTGTCGTTCGATGCGCAGCGCCACCTGACGCTCGATCTCGTCGTCCCGGATCGGCACCGGTGCTCCCTCGATGGCGGCCCGGGCGTAACCCTCGGTCTGTAGCAGGCCGGGCACCATCTGGCACTGGTACGACCGGATCACCGACGCCTCGGACTCCATCCCGAGGTAGGTCACGAACCAGTCCGGCAGTACGTCGCTGTACTGCTGCCACCAGCCGCGTTGCTTGGCCTGCCGGGCCACCGCGATCACGGCTTCGGCCTGACTGCCCGGCACGCCGTACAGCGCCAGCAGCGCGCGTACGTCGTTGGGGTGTGGCCTGACCTCGGCGGTCTCGATCCGGGAGAGCCAACTGGCGTCGTGGTCCACCGCCCGGGCCGCGTCGGCCGCGCTGAGTCCGGCGCGTTCGCGCAGCTGGCGCAGGGTGAGGGCGAGGCGTCGACGTTTGACCGTCGGGCTCTGGCGGAGGGCCACGTCTCAGATCTTCCCCGGGGCACCGCCGGCCACCTAGCAACCTGCGCGTGTCGCGAAGAATACGAAATGCATTACACTAATCCGCATATTGCGGATTTGTTCCGCTCATGCCACCGTGTCTGCACGGGGTGTGGCGGTGGGTGCCCTCGTGGCCCCGCCGCTACGCCCTCTGTTCCGTGGACCGTGGAGGGTGGCACATGACCGCACCGGCACCAGGCGAATGCGTGTTCGTCGGCGAGGCCGCATCGGTGCAGTTCGCTGGCGCACGGGCGATCGTGCTGCGGGTGGTGAGCGTCAGCGACGCACCGACGTACCACGGATGGGCCTGGATCACCGGCTACGTGCTGGACGATCGGGGCCTGGCCCGCGAGAAGCGGGAGGTCTACGTCCGCGTCGCCGGCCTGCGTGGGGTCGAGGTGCCGGCGGCCCGCCGGCCCGAACCGGCCGCCCGGCCGGTGGAGGCCGCGTCCCGGCGGCCCGGTTCACCGGTCCGCCGGCCCGGCGTGGGCGCGAACCCACGGGTACGGCCGGTACGGACCCGGGTCGTCGCCGGCCGCCACTGACCGGTCGGGTCCGCGGATCGATCACCCGAGCGGGTGGATCGGTCCGCGGCTCCTCGTTGACGCCCGGCTCAGCCGTGTCCGGGACCGTCCTGGTGCTGGCCCAGCAGGTCCGCCACGAGGATGTTCTCCTCGACGGCGCGCTGGCCGGCGTAGCACTTCCAGTGCAGCCCGGCGACATCCTGCCCGATGCAGCCGCCGGCGATCCTGGACTGGTCGTCCACGAAGAGGAACTTGCTACCGGTGAAGTCGGGCTCCCGCTCGACGGTCGGGGTCCGCTTCAGCTCACAGGTGAACACCACGTTGTCCGTGCTGGTGCAGGACGGGTCGGTCCCGGTGAAGACCGCCGAACCGCCGGGCATGCCGTGCTCGACGGTCGGCGAGGACAGCAGGCCCACGGCCGCCGCCGCGCCGGTGCCGACCGCCAGCACGCCGACCGAGGCCAGCGCCACCACGGCGGCCCGGGACCGCAACCGGGACCGCAGTTGGGACCGCAGCCGCCTGGGCACCGGTTCGGCCGCTATCGCGCGGGTGACGGCCCGCTCCAACTCGTCGCCGAGCGCCCGCAGTTCCAGATTGGTGTCGTGTGTCATGTTCAGGTCTCCCGGGAGTTGATGGTCAGTGTGTCGCGCAGGGTGGTGAGGCCGCGGGAGACCCGGATCCGGGCGGCGGTCGGTGAACAGTCCAGCTCCGCCGCGACCCGCTCGTACGGCTGGTCTTCCAGCACGCGCAGCTCGACGGCCCGGCGTTGCCCGTCCGGCAGTTGGGCGAGGGCCGCCGCCAGGTCGACGTCCAGCCCCACGGCCCAGGCCGGGTCGGGCACCACGGCCGTCCGGGACCACTGCATCCGCAGCCTGGCCCGAGCCTCGGCGCTGAGCCGACGGTCCCGGACCACCTTCAGCAGCAGGTGGCGCGCGATGCCGAACAACCACGGCCCGATCGTGCCGCCGCGTTCGTCGACGAACCTGTCCCGGGACTGCCAGGCCTGGGCGAAGGTCTCGGCGGTCAGGTCGAGCGCCGCCTCGCGATCGCCCGTGCGGGCCTGGAAGAAGCCGAACACCCCGGCCGCGTACCGGTCGTAGAGTTCGCGGAACGCTGCCGGATCCCGTCCAGAGGCGGCGAGGAGTTCCGCGTCGGAGTTCACCGGTCGACCGCCGGTAGGCATTCCGACTCATGCTGCTTCATCGAGGTCTCCCTTCACCTCACGGTGCCGTGACACCCTCATATGCCGGTGACCATCCCGGTTGTTTCACCGCACCCGAAGAAGATTCACGAGACACCACCCGGGTCCGTCCCGGCCGAGTCCCGACCGCGACCCGGGCCGCGGCCGGACACTGCGACCAGGCTCGCCCCGGGACGTTCGGGCGGCGGTGCCGCACGGCCGCCCGGGAGCGCGCCGCTGGCCCGCCTTGTCGATCGGACCTTGCCGGGCCCATGATGACGCGATGGACCCCGACCAGTCTCTCGCCGGGCCCGACATCCTGGAGCATGGCACCCGGCGTACCGGCGAACGGGGTCGCCGCTGGCCCCGGTGGTTGCCGGTGGCGGTCGCCGCCCTGGTCGCCGTGGCCGCGCTGATTTTCGGGGTACGCCTCGACCGGGCCGATCCGGTCGTCGCTCCGACGCCTGCCCCGACCGGTGTCGCGACCGGAGTCGCCCCGACAGGCCCGGCCGAGCCGGCGCCAGCGGTTCCCGGCGTGATCGACGTCGGGCACCCGCTGCTCGGGATCTCCGCCGGCTGGCAACTGTTCGGCTGGAGCGGCGACGTGGTCGTCCGGATCGAGTTCGCGCGCGGTCGGGTGACCACCACCGCCGTACCGGGCCTGGCCAGTGGGGGACCGGTGGCGTTCCTGGCCGGTCCGGATCGGGTGATCATCCGCCCGCTGGACGCGGTGGCCGGCTACGTCGTACCGGACGGCGGGCCGGCCCGGCCGCTGACCGGCGCGCTGGGCGGCGGGGTGGCGGTGGTCCCCGGCCCGGACCCGGGGACCCTGTGGCTGTTCGGCGACGACCGGAGCCGGCTGGACCTGGTCGGCATGGACGGTCGAAGCCGGCACCTCGCCCTGGCGGTGCCCACCGGGATGTCCGGCTTTCCCGCGTCCGACGGGGCGGGTTATCCGCTCTACACCGCGTCGGGTGGCAGCTACTCGATCCGTCCGGACGGCGTCCACCGGATCACCTCGGGCAGCCTGCTGGCCGTCGGACCGACCCGGGCCATCGCCCGGGAGTGCGACGAGAGGTACCACTGCGCGACAGTGGTGGTGGACCGGGGTACGGGCGCCCGGCACCGGTTGCGGAGCCGGATCGGCGAGTCCGAGCTGGCCACCGGGGTGCTCTCCGCCGACGGCGCCCGGGCCGCCATCGTCACGCCGGATTCGCCGCTCAGCCCGGCCGTGATCGTGCTCGACCTGCGTACCGGCGCCGAGCGGCGGCTGGACGTACCGGTGGAACCGGGCCGCTCCGACGGCGATCGGCTGGTGTGGTCCCCGGACGGACAGTGGCTGTTCGTGTCCGGGGCGGACGGACGGCTGTACGCGGTCGAGGCGGCGTCCGGGACGGTACGGGACACCGGCGTCCAACTCCCCCGGATGGAGTTCCTGGCCGTCCGTGGGTAAGGAAGGGCACCTTGTTATCGCTTTTTGTATAGGAAGGGCCCCCTTTCAACGGGGTCGACGGTACAACTCCGTGGCCCCGGGCGGGCTGGTGCGGCATGCTGCGCGACATGATCGAGTTGCGGGTGCTCACCGAGGACGACTGGCCACTCTGGCGGGAGCTGCGGCTGGCCGCCCTGGCGGAGGCGCCGTACGCCTTCGGGTCGACGTTGGCCGACTGGCAGGGCGCAGGTGACCGGGAGGAGCGCTGGCGGTCCCGGCTGGCGGCGGCGTACAACGTGGTGGCCCTGCTGGACGGCGAGCCGGCGGGCATGGCCAGCGGGACGCCGACGGACCCCGCGGACACGGCCGAACTGATCTCGATGTGGGTGTCGCCGGTGGCCCGCGGCCGGGGCGTGGGCGACCGGCTGGTGGCCGAGATCGTGCGCTGGGCCGGGGAACGCGGGGCGGCGACACTCCGACTGGCGGTGGTGCCGGACAACAAGGCGGCGATCGGGCTGTATCGCCGGCAGGGCTTCGAGCTCACCGGTGAACCGGGCGACCTGATGCCCGACGGCGTCCGCCGCGAACTGGTGCTGGCCCGGCGGCTGGCCGCCTGACCGCGTTCGCCCGCCGGGCGGAGGATCGGCGCCGCCGCCGCCGCCGCCGGCCCCGCGCCGCTGTCGCCGGGGCGGCGCCGGTACCGCCGACCCGGCCAGTGCCATCGACGTGGCGCCAGTGCCGTCGACGTGGCGCCGCTGCCGGGCCGGGCGCCGTAGTCGGGCCGGCCGGTCGTCACAGGCGGCGCAGTCGCGGTACGGGGGAGGCGAGCAGCCAGAACACCCCACCGATCGCGCCGACCGTGGCGATCCACAGGCCGGCCCGGACGCCGAGGGTGGTGCCGAGCGCCCCGCCCAGCAGCGCGCCGACCGGCCGGATGCCGTAGTTCAGCGTCCGGTACGCCCCGGACACCCGCGCCCGCAGCTCGTCCGGCACCACGCTGCTCTGGATGGAACCGCCGACGATGTCCAGGATCATCACCCCGGCGCCACTGGCGAACTCGACCCCGCAGAGGATCGCCAGCACCACCGGGTACGACCCGTGGGCGAGCGGGATCAGCACCAGCGGTGCGGGGAAGAGGATGTAGCCGACCACGAGCATGGGTCCCACCCCGAACCGCTCGGCGAGCCGGTGGGCCAGCGTGGCGCCGAGCAGCGAGCCGACGGCGGCGACGCCCAGCGTCACCCCCAGTACGCCCGGCGGGATGCCCAGGTACCGGGTGGCGTACAGGATGAACAGGGCGTGGAACATGAAGTTGAACAGGTTCATCGTGGTGCTGGCCGCCACGATCGCCCGCATCACCGGTGACTGGGCCAGAAAGACCAGGCCACGTCGTACGCCCAGACCCCGCTCCCGGGTGGGTTCCGGTTCGACCGGGTGGATCCGGCTGAGGACCCAGGCGGAACAGAGGTACGACAGCCCGTCCACCACCAGTGCCACCGGCGCGGTGAGGAACTGCACCAGCAGGCCGCCGGCGCTGGTGCCGGCCACGAAGGAGAACGCCCGCGCGCCGTTCAGCAGGGCGTTCGCCGGCAGGTAGTCCGCCGTTCCGACCAGCGACACGAACAGCGTGGTACGGCAGACCTCGAACAGCACGCTCAGGGTGCCGACCGCGAAAGCCAGCGCGTACAGCTGGGGCATCGCCAGCCAGCCGGTCAGGTAGAGCGCCGGTACGGTGAGCAGGGCGGCGGCCCGGCCCAGGTCCGCGACGATCATGAGCCGGCGCTTGTCGGCGCGGTGGTCCACCCAGGCGCCGGCGACCAGCGAGAACAGCAGGTTGGGCACCAGCGCCGCCGCTGTCAGAAAGCCCATCTGGGCGGGTCCGGCCCCGGCGATCAGCACGGCCAGCAGCGGCAGGGCCAGTTCGGTGATCTGATCGCCGAGCAGGGACACGGTCTGTCCCGTCCAGTAGCGCCGGAACGACGTACGGCGGAGCAGGGTGAGCGCCCCGGACGCGGCTGGCGGCGCGACCCGGGTGGTCATGCCGGCTCCTCGGCGTCGTCCGCCCGGTACAGGGTGACGTACTGCGCGATGCTGACCGCCCGCGCGCCCGGCGGCCGGCGGCTGGGATCGGTCTGCCGGGGCCGGTATTCGGCGATCAGGTCCTCCTGTCGGCGCAGCAGGTCGGCCAGTTCGTCGGCGGTGAGGAAGAGCAGCGCGTCCGCCGGTCCGGTGTGCCGGCGCCACTGGGCCGGTTCGCTGGACCGCTGCGCCAGCCAGCGCATCGCCCGGTCGTAGTGGCGCCGGGTGACGACGGCGTCGAGGTGGTCGACGGCGGCCTCCGTACCGGGGTCGTCGGTGGGGTTCTGCCAGCGGGTGGTCAGGGCGGTCGCTCGCCACGGCCGTTCCCGGGCGTCGGCGCCGGCTACCCGTTCGACCAGGCCGTACCTGGCCAGCTGCCGCAGGTGGAACGAGCAGTTCGGCACGTTGTCACCGAGCGCGCGGGCGGCCTGGGTCGCCGTCAGCGGACCCTCCCGGCGCAGCAGGCCGACGAGGGCCAGCCGCAGGGGATGGGCGTACGCCCGCAGGGCGCGGGGATCGGTCAGTTCGACGTGTCCGGGGGGCTCCGACATTTGCTAAAGATAACTCTAGAAAGATTTCTCTACAATGCCTGACTGATCATCGAGGGTCGTCGTCTTGGCATCATGGGCGGATGACCTGGACCGCTCCCGAGATCACCCGGCCCACCGGATCGCTGGCGGCAGACGAGCCCGAGCTGCTGCGTGGCCTGCTCGACTGGCACCGCGCCACCCTGCTGCACAAGTGCGCCGGCCTCACCGGGGAGCAACTCGCCCGTACGACGGTGCCGGGCACCAACCTGTCGCTGCTCGGCCTGATCCGGCATCTGGCCAAGGTCGAGCGAATCTGGTTCCGCCGTCGACTGCTCGGCGAGTCGGTCGCCGGTCTCTACTCCACCCCCGAGCGGCCGGACGCCGACTTCGAGGATCTCGACCCCGCCCGGGCCGAGGCCGAGTACGCCGCGCTGCTCACCGAGATGGACGCGGCCCGCGCGGCGTCGGCGGGCCTGTCGCTGGACACCCCGCTCGCCCAGCCCGGTGCCGAACCGGCCACGTTACGGTTCGTGTTGATCCACATGATCGGGGAGTACGCGCGGCACAACGGCCACGCCGACATGCTGCGACTCGGTGTCGACGGTGTGACCGGGGCCTGACGCGTCGGGCCTGACCGGCGTCCCGCGCCCCGGAGGGGTAACAGGGGGCCCTTCCTATACAAAAAGCGATAACAAGGTGCCCTTCCTTGCAAGCGTCGCGGCCGATGTAAGGACCGTCTGAGCCGCGTTTTTGCAACATCGGCCGAAAAAGTTCAAATACTCGCCGCGCAGGACCGGTTACTCATTGCAATGCCGCGTACCGGCCTTCAGGATGGCCTCGAACGGCGCGGCCGGTCGTCGACATTCCACCGGCAACACCACTCGAAGCCATTCCGCAAGGAAAGGGTGATGCTGTCGTGCGCGTATTTTTCCGCGCCGAGCGCTTGATCTGCCCACCACCATTCACCGGTCGGGGTGTTCCCGCCGGGTGTCGTGGTCCGGTGGGCGCGTCGGTTCAAGGGGCACGTCCGGCCGGTCCGTCGGGTTGCCGGTTGCCGGTCGGGGAGGTGGCGCGATGAGGTCACGCTGGGTCGCGCACCTGCCGTTCGTGGCGCCGGACCTGGCCGCGGCCCGGCACTTCGCCGGCACGCTGGCCCGCTCACTCGGTTTCCTCATCGAGTTGGACCCGGGTGAGACCACGGTCTCCGCCGAGGATGCGCAGGACGTCCACCATCGGGTCTTCTGCGACCGGCGGCTGGTGGGCGGGCGCCGGTGCGTCCGCCGGGCGGATCACGCCGGGCCGTGCACCGCGCAGGTCGCGCCGGAGGGCGGGGTCGATGACTGACCCGGTTCCGATGATCGCCTGCCCCACCTGTGCCGGCGGGACGCGGGTGCCCGCGGGCGGGTGTCGGACCTGCGGCCAACTGCGGCGGTGCCGGGCGCAGCTGGCCCTGACGGTGGCCAATGTGGACACCGGGGCGGTCCGGTCGCACACCGTGGAGCCCGGCGATCTGCCCGCCAGCCCAGCTCCGGACGGCGGCTGGCGGGTGACGTTGACGGACCGGATCCGGGAGCTGGCCGGCTTCGTCGGGGTCACCGGTACGCCCGATGAACTGACGCTCCGGCTGCCGCCGGAATGGCGTCCGGACCTGCCGGCCACCCGGCGGTACGAACTGGAGGCTCGGGCGGTCGCTGAGTGCGGGCGGGAGCCGTGGCGGGTGATCATCGGCCGGGACGCGGGCGCGGACACCGGGGTTCCGCGCCGGCTGGTCCGGTTCGGTCAACTCGCCGGGCCCACCGGGGACGGTGGCCTGGCGCTGTCGCCGGCCGCGCTGGTCCGGCTGGCCCGCGGCCTCGGCCTGGTGCTCGTGGTGACGCTGCGGGACGGGGTGCCCAGGCCGGCGTCGGAGCCGGTGTTGCGGTGGCCGGGCGGTCCCCGATGGCGGTTGCGACTGCTGTCACCTGCCGCATCGGTGCCGCCGGACGGTTTCCCGACCGACGCCACCGTCGGGGATGCCGTCGCGACCCTGCTCACGAACCTCGACCTGGAACTGGCTGGCGCGGTGCCGGCCGCCCCGGACGTACCGGTCCCGGCACCCCGGTCGGGTCCCGCACCGCTGCCCGCCGATCCGGTACCCATCCTCGTCCGGCTGGCCGCCCGGTACGCGGGCCGGGCCATTTCGGTGCGGTTCAGCCCGACCGACTGCGTGCTGTACCTGCACGGCGGGGACACGGTCCGGCCGCTCGTCCGGGCCGCCGATCTCGCGGCGCTGGCAGCCGGCGCGGGGCCCTGACAGTCGGGCGTTGGGCGGGCGGCGGCCACCCCACTCAAGCCCTGCGCACCCCCCCACGCGGTAATTTTCAGTTCCCTGGCCTCTCCGTTTCCCCCTCTTTCCCCCCCCCCCCCCCCCCCCCCCCCCACCCCCGGTGGCGTCGGGCCGGCGTGCCGGCGCGATCCGGTCGCACGCTGGTCAACCCAGCAACGCGGTCACCAGCCGCCGGCATCGGGCCGGGTCGACGGTCAGGCCGGCGTCGAGGGCCCAGACCCAGTAGTCGACCGTACGCAGCAGTGCCCAGTCCCGGGCCCGTCCGGGCTCCAACTCGGCAGCCGTCACGACGACGTCGAGACAGGCCAGGATCTCGTCCACCGTCGACATCTCGTCGATCCGGGTCCACAACACCCGGGCCAGGTCGTAGCCGGGGTCACCACGCAACAGCACCGGGTCGACGACGAGCCACGGTTCGCGCCGGCCGCCGAGCACCTGGTCGGTGTGCAGGTCACCGTTGACCGAGAGATCGGGATCGGGGCCCGGCCGGGACAGCCGGGCCGCGGCGTCGAGCGCGGCGGTCAGGGCCGGTTCCGGGAACGGCCGGTTCAGCCGTCGCCAGTCGGCCGGCAGGCGGTGGTGCAGCTTCGCGGCCAGGTCGGTGGTGGCCGGCACGTCGGCGGGTGCCGGCACGGCGAGCCGGCGCATCAGGCCGCCGAGCACGGTCATCGCGGCCCGCAGCGGTACGGCCCGTAGCGGTCGCTCGAGGTCGAGCCGTTCCAGCAGCATGGCGCCGGTGTCCTGGTCGGCGGCGAACAGCCGCGCCACGCCCCGGCCGGCCCAGAACTCCACCGCGCGCACCTGTTCGGCGAGTTCGTCGCCGGGCTGGTGCATCCGGAGCGCGTACGGCTCGCCGGCCCGTTCCACGGGTACCACCAGGGCGTTCGAGCCGTGCACCGGCTCGCCGGTGATCCGTAACCGCCAGCGGTGGCACTGCTGGTCGACCGTGTCCGGTAGCTGGGCCAGCCAGTCCTGGCCACCGCGCCACCAGCGTGGCATGTCGAGGTAGGACCGAGGCAACACGATGCTCACGAATGCTCCTCATATTGACGGATCCAAGGCTAATACCTTGCCTGACGGCATCCGTCGCCATAACTTCCTCTATGTCCGAGCTGTCCTTATCGCCCTGCTCGGTCGTCGGTTGGTGGCTGGCACGCCGCCTCCCACCAGCACGCCGTCTCCCATCAACCCGCCGCCCACCCGCCAGCCATTTTTTCAGGGAGTCAACCATGAACACGCGCGCCAGAATCATCGGTGCACTCGTCACCGTCACCGCGGCCGGCACGCTGGTCGCCTCGGGCATGACCGTCACCGCCGCCACCGCCGCCAGCCAGAGTCTGACGTTCAGCATGGTCCGCTCCGCCACGGCCGTGCAGGCGAACTGCCTGCGGAACGCCCATGCGACGGTCCGGATCGTCGCCCGCGAGTTGAACGAGTCGATGACCGTGACGGCCTACGGCCTGCCGCCGGCGACCAACTTCGACCTGTTCGTCCTGCAACTGCCGAACGCGCCGTTCGGCGTCTCGTGGTACCAGAGCGACCTGCGCTCCGACCGGTACGGCCGGGCCTCCGTCACGGTGATCGGCCGGTTCAACATCGAGACGTTCGCCGTCGCCCCCGGCCGTGGCCCGGCGCCGAACACCCACCCGCGGGTGGACGCCACCAGCAACCCGCCGTTCGCGCCGATCCACACGTACCACCTGGGCTTCTGGTTCAACTCGCCGGCGGAGGCCACGGCGGCCGGTTGCCCCGGCGGGACGACGCCGTTCAACGGCGACCACACCGCGGGTGTGCAGGCCATGAGCACCCGTAACTTCGCGGATCTGACCGGCCCGCTGCGCAGGCTCGGTTCCTGACCCGTCCGGCGGGTGCCCGGCGCCGACCGCCGACCGGCGACCCTGGGCACCCACCCGACGGCGGGGGGGGGGAGGGGGGGGGGGGGGGGTGGAGAAGGCAGGGAGGGGGTGAGGGGGGGGGGGGGGGGGGGGGGGGGGGGGCTCGCGTCCCCTTCGTGGGGGGCGGGGGAGAAGAACCGGGGGCTGGCCGT
>NZ_JBTIXF010000074.1:0-31276 GCF_055793945.1 Plantactinospora sp. A48
ACTCTCCTTCACTCGGACTTAGCCGTCTCGAAGGATCGCGCGGTGGCCGTCTCTCATCTACGCAACACGCCCATCACGGGCAAGTCGTACACCACTTCCCTGGACGCAACCGATGTAGACCGCCCGTCGATACCTCCGGCAACTCCTCGGTTGCCGTCGCGAGTACCCGGTGGGCGGTGGCGCCCACGGGAACGCCGCGTACCCGGGATGGTGGGCCAGCAGGTAGGCGCGGTTTGCGTCATCGCGGCGCCCGCCAGTGTGATGCTTTCCCACAACCCGGGTTATCCGGGCCAGCCAGCCAGGTAGTGGTCGAACGGTACATCGTTCGGGCGTTGACCGCCGATCTCGACATACCGGTCGAGGTCCCGGTCATCGACAGGGCCGAGCAGGATCGGCAGCTCATGGGTGGCATGCCGGGCCAGGAAACGCCACACCGCCCGGTTGAGCAGCGGCTGGCGCGAGTTCGCCACGGCCTGCTCCCCACCGCGATGGAAGAACAACACCACACCCCCGGCGTCCCGTACCGCCTGTCCTAGACACAACCGTTCCCGACACTGCAGACAAGCCAGGTAGCCGGTCAGCGACACGTCCCAACCCATCCGCCGATGCTCGGCGAACCGGCCCTCCGGCCAGCCGGTCAGATAGTCTGCAAAGGCGACATCGTCGGGTTCATCGCCACCGATCGTCGCCGGCGGACCGGGCGGCTCCCACATCACGTCGTAGTCCAACTGGGAGTCGTAGAGTACCCGCAGCTTGTGGCCGGCATGCTCGGCGAGGATCTTCCATAGCGCTCCCGACATGTCTGGTGCGGCGCTGTGCTTGGGCAGGGCGGGGTGGTAGCCGTAGTAGATGATGTCGTCCCACGAGTTACGCACGGGCTTACCCAGGAACAGCCGCACCCGTCGGCAGAGGCAGAAAAGACTGGCGTCGATTGACACGGGTGACCTTCATTCAGCTCGGCACGCCCATGCCGCGTGCGCCGGGCATCCACAGCCCCAACGGTTGCCCGTCCGGAGATCGGAACGCCACCCACATATTCTGGTATGAGGTTCCCCCAGGGCCCCGGCAAAGTTGTGAGGGTGTCCGGCTTGGGTAGTTTGAAGTAGAAGCGCCGGTGTTGGTGACAGCAAGACGGGCATGACCGGATCAGACCCGACGCGGTGCGCTCATGCTGACGTCAGGGCCGTTCGCGGCTTTTGCCGACCTGCACGGCTGATGCGGTTTGAGTAGTCTTGAACTCCGCCAATTTTCCTTGAGCAGTGCCCGGAATCCTCATCGCGATGAGCGCGGCGACTCGGTCCCCGCCCTTCTTCGCCGATTAGCAAGGTGACGACGAGTGCGCAGGGCGTCGGGATGCCTGGGGCCGACCACACGCAGTTGATCAGCGAGTAGGGCTTCCGTTTCGGCGACTGCGCCGGCCCAGTCTCCCGCCCTTCCCCGGCGGTCAGCGAGCGCGCCGCGGGTGGCAAAGGTGTCGCGATGGTTGGGGCCCAACCGACGTAGCTGGTCGGCGAGCAGGGCTTCCGTTTCGGCGACTGCGCCGGCCCAGTCTCCTGCCCTTCCGCGCCAACCGGCGAGGGCGCGGCGGGTGGCGAAGGTGTCGCGATGGTAGGGACCTAATACCTGAACCCGGGAAATAAGCACTTCCTCCAACGCGGCGAGCGCTCCCTCAACATCCCCTGCCCTGCCTCGTCGATCGGCAAGGAAGGCGCGGGCGGCCAACGTGTCGCGACGGTCGGGCCCCGAACGCGCAGCTGGACAGCAAGAAGGACCTCCAACGCGGCGACCGCGCCAGCCCAGTCACCCGTGTCTGCTCGCCAAGCAGCGATACTGCGGTGGGTGAGCAGGATGTCGGGATGGTCGGGGTCCAACGCACGTTGCTGATCGGCGAGCAACTCTTCCAAAGCCGTGACCGCGCCAACCGCATCGCCTGCCTTGGCCCGCCATTCGGCGATGCGGTGTCGGGTGGCCAGAGTGTCGGAGTCATCGGGGCCCGACAGCCGCAGGCGGTCAGCGAGCAAGTCCTCGAACGCGGCGACTGCGCCCACCCAGTCTCCTGCCTCTCCCCGCCACTCAGCGATGCGGTGGCGGGTGCGTAGGGTTTCACGATGATCGCGGCCGACTGCCTGCAGTAGCGCGGCGAGCAAGTCCTCAAGCGCTGCGACTGCGCCCTCCGCATCGTCCGCTTTGAGCCGCCATTCTGCGATGAGGTGGCAGGTTGTTGCGGCTTCACGGTGGTCCGGGCCCAACAGACGGATTTGATCAGCGAATAGTTGTTGAGCTTCGGCGATCGCGCCCTCCAGGTCTCCTGCCTTTGCGCGCCGTTCGGCGAGATGGCGGCGAGTGGCTAGGGTTTCGCGGTGGTCGTGGCCCAACGCCCGCAACCGAGCATCAAGGAGTTCTTCCGTGGCGGCGACCGCGCCCTCCTGATCCCCCCGAACTCCTCGCCACGTGGCAATCTCGTGGCGGGTAGCCAGGGTGTCGGGATGATCGGGACCTAACACACGTAGCCGATCAGCGAGCAGCGCCTCGAAGGTCGCTACCGCACCCAGCCGATCCCCTCGCAATGCCTGCCGCTCGGCGATGCGTTGGCGGGTCGCCAGGGTGTCGGGGTGATCGGGGCCTACCACACGTAGCCGATCAGCGAGCAACATCTCCAAGGTCGTGACTGCGCCCAACAGATCTCCGGCTCTTCCCTGCCAGTCCGCAACTCGACTACGAGCGGTAAAGGTGTCCGGATGGTCAGGACCCAAATGCCGTTTGGTCATGGTGTACAAGTCCTGCCAGTGGTTGCCAGCAGAGACGATCAACCCTGCCTGGTCGAGGCTGAGGCCTACACGGAACAGCACGCGGTAGACCCCCGTCGCCCACGACCGAGGACCGGCGTGCACATGCAAAGCATCTGCGTTCGCGCAAAGGATGCCTGTCCCCCCGGTCATCTCAGCCTTCGACCAAACCTCAAGCAGTCCGTCGGCAGCTGCGCTCACTGTGCGATCGAACTCGTCGGCTGCTAGTTGATCTCGGGTAGCGCGTTGGATCAGGCTGTGGACGTAAAGAGTGGCGCTGTCCTGGGTAATGCTGGCCAAGCCGAGCCGGTGCAGTGTGCGGATCGCGTCGTGGGTGTCGTCGGCATCGACAGGCCGACCGACATGCTTCTCGCAATACGCGCCGACCGCCGGCGTGTCGAACAGGTTGAGTGGGATGCCGTTAGGGTCGAGCATGGAGGCGATCTGTAGCAGGATTCGGGCGGTGCCGCCGGTGGCGGCGCCGGCTAAATCGACTGAGAGTCGCCATGTGTCGGCGACCGATCTGGCTTGATCGTCCGGTAGGAGGTGGGGGTGCAGTGTGGCTAGCCGGCGTCCGGCTAGCCTCTGTCGGTAGCGGGCGCAGGTTAGATCCTGGTCCAGTATGTAGGTGACGGCCTGCGCCAGTGCCAGGGGCAGCCAGCCGAGATCCTCGACTAGTTGCGCGGCTTCATCGAGCCGGTGCGCCGCATCGCCCAGTTTTCCTTCGAGGTAGGCCAGCGCCTCGTCGCAGGTGAACGGATCCACCTCAATTAGGTTGCGGCCGTTAAGGAGCGCGGCGTCGCGCCGGCGGCTAGTGACCACCGTGCTGCCAGTGGCGGCGGCCGGCGGCCACAGACCACGCATATCGGCTGGGTTGGCGAGGTCGTCCAGAACGATCAACCAACGCTTGTCGGTGCTGGCCAGCCAGGCAAGCAAACGGGCAGCTGCCTGCTCGGGGTCGCTGTCCTCGAAACTGGTGATCTCAGCGGCGGCCTGGGCGTAGCTGATGACAACACTGGAGCGCGAGGTCGCCGCTACCCAAACCAGCAGGTCGATATCGCGATCGCGTTGCAGTTGGTGGGCGAAGTTCGCGGCTACTTGGGTTTTGCCGACCCCGCCCATCCCGGCCAAGACCTGACACATGACCGTTCCGCCCGCGACCGCTGCTGTCAGCGCCTTGTCAGCCTGGCGCCACTGTCGGCGGTCCGCCAGCGGGGGCACGACCCCGACTTGATGCGGCCACGACACCTCACGGCGCCCGCGAAAGTAGAAAGTGTTGTTCTGGGTGTTGCCTTCACCGATTTGTAGGCCTTGGGCATGAGAAGCGTCGACCCGGTCACCGGCCAGGCCGTCACCCTGATCGTTCATCGACGTGGTCCGGCTTCTCAGTTGAACGTGTTGGTCTGAGTGCTGTAGTCGCCGATCTGGACACCTTTGGCCCGACTCGCGTCAACGTCGTACTTACCGGCCCTTGCTCCGTCCGGGTCCGCGAGTTCTAGCAGCCGACGCGCTGCAGCGAGCGCCTGCAGATCGTTGTCCGCGCCACTGGCTGTCAGACCACCATGCAGTACTGCCCACCGGCCGGGCTTCGTTTCACTCGCGTCGAGGGCCTCCTGCGCCTCGCGACGACCTGCCAGATGGCTACGCAGCAAATCCTTCAGCCCAGTGAAGGTGTCGGTAATCATGGACTTGGCCACGTCCGTCGAACCTGCCGTCGCTCCTGCCACGAGGGCCGCGATGATTATCTCCACACCAGTCACGATGATCACTTCCCGTGAGGGGTCGCTCGATTATGTCATGAAGAGACAAGCGAATACCGCGCGGACTTGGCTTCGGTCAGGCCGGCCCAGCTCCAGGCCATATCGACTGCCCGCGGGCATCCGATTTCCGGGCGTGAGCGATGAAGTCGTCGACCTGGCCGAGTCCACACGCCCCATTAGCGCGGGATGAGCATCAACACTGCTCCGTCGTCGGAGACAGCAGTGACGTCGTCGTTGGGCTCACGCCTCGCGGCATCACGCTCCTGCGCTCGCCGCCCGACTACTCGCCTCTGGGCCTCAAACACCCTGTCCGCGTCGCGGTCGGCAAGCGCTTCGTCCACCTCCACGGCCAAGCCAAACACCACCTCCAGCTCTCCACCCGGCAGCGTGATCAGATTGCGGACGCCCACGACCTCCAAGCCGCCGCGGGTCTGGCGCTCGACCCTCGGCGGTCGCGCCTGCACATCTCGATCCAGGTTGGCCCGGAACACCGGAGGCGCCCACCTCTGGAAGGCATATTCATTGCCGGCGAAATCGGCGAGGCTAGCCCACGATGCTTGCGTCCCCGCCCGCACCAGGTTCTCCGCCGACAGCGACGCTTCCTCGTCGATGTCGACGTGAACGGTCCGCTCGAACGTCTCGCGCTCGACGTGCACCTCCGCCGTGTCCTCGAACGGTTCCGGCAGTTCCACCCCGCTTGTTGCCGGCTCGTGGCGCCTGCGGTATTCAGGGGACAGCTCGAGCGCCCGGCAATAGACCCAGTCGTCCGCGAGGACCGTACCGACGGCGAGCCCGGGAGGTTGGCGACTCGCGACAGCCACACCGCGCAACTGCACACAAGCCGACGCCATTTGATCCAGGCCGTACCTCCAGGCCTTGGTGCCTTTGCACTCGACCACCGCGTAGTGGAAGCCGTCGCCGCTGCCCGGGCTCTCCGCGATCAGCAGGTAGTCCGGGCGCCGGCTTCCGCGCTGGATGACAGATGAAGTGACACCGCCGGCCCTGATGACGCCGCTGGACAACGCAACGTCGATGTCGATGACACCGGTGACCGTGGCGCCGGGCCAACGCGCGGCCATCCATTCCTGTGCCCGGTGCACGGCGAAGCCGATGCCCAGTTCCTCCGAGGTGACCCTCCGCTGGCTCCCGACGATCCGCCGGCCCGCGGACGACAGGCACAACTGTCCGTCCGAGCCCGCATCGAACAGGCCCAGGTACCGCAGCAGCGACCAGTGACGGTGCGCCTCGTACAGGTCCGTCTGATACTGCGGCTTCGTCGCCACTGCCAGCCGAAGCAGCACGTCCAACGGCCGCACCGTCGCCTCGCCATCAAGTGCGGGCACGTCCCGTACGCCAAGGTCATCAGTGGTGTACGCCTGCACGTCAGCGCAGAGTTGGGCATCGCTTACGCCGAAGTACGTCCAAGGCTGGGCAACGATGTCGAGCGCTCGCCGTAGATCCACCCCTGGCATTCTGCCCATCCCCGACAACCCGCGGTGTCCCCCGCCCTTCCCGACCGCCCTGCGGATGTCCCACCGCCCCCTCGACTTCTCCGCATGGAGACGATGTGGGCAGCGTTGGGGTTCGAGTGGACTCGAGGGCCAACGCCTCGAACTTGGCCCTGACCTGGAGTGTTGGGCTTGGGCTTGTTTCGGGATCGACACGAACCGATGCCCAACCTGGAATGCGCCTTACCGGCGCTATCCCCCTCGGCTGAAGATCAGCTTCCCTTGACGGGTCCCGAGCCAGGCGTTCGGGACCCGTCTTTGCTCGCGAGCCCCCTCAGCCGGACGCACCTCCACGACCCGACGCTTTCGGCTCGCGCTCGCAACCACCAATCAGATGCAACGCTATCTGCGGCCCGCAGAAGTAGGCGTAGGAGCATGAATTCTACGAACGCTGTTCTGTCGCAGATAAGCGACAGAACACCCCTTCTCGGCGGCCAGAAGCGGAGGCCCGGAGAAAGGGCGCCGCGTGGTGTCGACCGGGACGCCGGTACAGTGAAGCAGCGGAATCTTGCCCGGACAGTGCCGGCTACGTACCGGCAGCTTGCGCCACTCGGGCATCATGCGGACATGTCTCGTGAACTGGCCGCCCGTGCCGAACCAGGCACACCTGCTCAGCGCAGATGGCCCTGGCTTCTCTCCGACGCAGGAATCGCCATCAGCGCCGCCCTGGTCATCAGTGCTGGCGGTGGGTTGGCAGCGGCGATGTGGGCCGTCGCCGACACTGCAGCGGTGAACGCCCGCCCCGGCATGCACATCGAGGCACTGAAGTACGGTGCCGGATCGGTCGCCGCAGCCGCCGCGGCAGTCGGCCTGCTGCTGTCGCTCCGCAAGCAACGGATGGCCGAGGACGCACACGACCGCGACGGGGAGAAGTTCCAGCTTGCCGTCCAGGCGCAACAGCACACCGAAGCCGACGCGGCCGTACGCCGGCTAACCGAAACCTACGTCAAGGCCGCCGAACAGTTCGCTTCGGAGAGCGTTGTCGTCCGTCTCGCCGGGCTCTACACCCTCGAACGGGTCGCGCAAAACAATCCCGACCAGCGGCAGAAGATTGTCAACCTGATCTGCGCCTATCTGCGGATGCCGTACACCCCACCAACCGGTAACCACCACGAAAGCGACCGGGAACGCACTTCCCAACTTGAGCTGCAGGTCCGGATAGCCGCGCAGCTATTCCTCTCCGACCACACCTGCATCCCGGCCCGCAGAGACCTTCGCGTCAAGGCCCCGGAGACCTATTGGCCGGATCTGCATCTGGACCTCACCGGCGCGGCCCTGATCGGGTTCTCTATGTGCAACAGCGTCGTCCGGTACGCCAGCTTCGCCAGCTGCGAGTTCGTCGGCGGCGCCACGTTCCGTGGGTCGAAGTTCGACATGGCAGATTTCACAACAGCGCAGTTCACCGCCGGATCTCAACGCTTGGCAACCGGTCGTCTGCCGTCAGGCGACCCTGCCAGCGGGGCCGTGAACTTCAACGGCGCAGAGTTCCATACCGCCATCTTCACGGGCGCCGACTTTGGTGGCCCGGCCTCGTTCGTCGGTGCCGCTTTCCACGGATCTGCGGACTTCGGCACGCCCGGTCTGGTCTCCTACGACGCGCTCAAAGGCGGCTCGGCGTGCCCTGGACCGAACGTCCGCACCGCCCGATTCCGGGACCAAGCGGTGTTCAGAGGCGCAACGTTTGGTGGCGCTGCATCATTCGGGTACGTCCGGTTCGACGGGCCCGCCGACTTCGCCAGTGTGACCGCTCATCAGGACGTCTACCTGGCCGGTGCACGACAGGCGGTCACGCGTCCCGGCCACACCGCGGTGAGCTCAACCGTATGGCCGCACGGGTCGGAGATGGGCGACGACGGAGTCCTCGTGGCCATACCTCCCGGCCCGGACGGCACCTGGCCGGAGCCGGAGCGCCTGCCTGCCGAAGCCGGAAAGGGAAGACGGCGGCCACGCTCAGGCCCGTGACCGCGTCGCACAGCAGAATGACGCTGGCCACGCACATGATCCTTGGAGCCTTTTCATCCTCGGCAGGTCGGGTTTATCGACCTAATGAAAGACGAGGATTGCCTACACGATCGTGGTGGCCAGGTGCGGAATCCGGCCGCATCGGGTCGAACTTCCGCTGTTCCGCGCGTTGGCCCCCGCCCGGCACAGTGCGCGTTCGTGCCGATGGGCGGATGAGTGTTTCTGGCCGTCGGTGGCTTGCTGCCGCTGCCGGGTCCAGGGCGGGCGGCGACCGCCGGGCGGCGCTCCGAAACGTCCCGCGGCTCTGCTCCGGTGGAGTTCGCCATCTCCACTCTACGGCCGACGCAGAGGCATCTCTGGTCGAAGAGTTTACGCAGGTGGGTGGCTATTCAAGACAGCCTGAAGAGCGGCCCGTGCAGTGGCTTCCTGCTCGATCGCGTAGCCCCGGTGCAGGCAGCGTTGAGCGAAGGCACCAACCTCATCCGGGCGTTGTGCGAGCTGCTGGAGACGGCTGCGGCTGTGAGTGTTGAAGGGCCGGCCTTCGTCGTGCGGCACGGTGCCGACGTCTACGACGTGGATGGTGGTGTCCGACGGCAGGTTGTCGTGGATGCGGGCGGTGATGCGGACGCCGCCGAGGTCGGCGTCCGCGCAAATGACGACCGCTGAGGTCTGCTGCGTCCCCTGGACGATCATCGACACGACGGCGTCGGGCGGCTGCCCGTGGCACCAGACGACCGGCAGGTCGGCCCGGGTGTCACAGACCGCTTCGGCCGCCTGCCGGTTCTCCACGACCAGCAGGACATCGCCCGGCCCGGTGACGGTCAGTCGCGGCAGCATGTGAGGGCTCAGCCGGATGTCGTGCGGCCCGGGCATCGCCGACAGGTCGAGGATGGAGCCGTCGGTCGTGTGCAGCAGGATCGGGCCGCCGAGCCCGATGTACGGGTTGCGGGCCACGCCGAGCGCGATGAGCGTCTCGTGGTCGAAGCCCATCGCGGCGAGCAGATGGTTCACGTCGCCGCGGGCTTTCGTGTCCTTGGCGTGACTCTGCACGAAGGCGCGAAGCGAATCGTGGCTGCGGCCATCGGCCAGGTCGGTGGCGGCGCGCACCGCCCACAGCAACCGGTCGGGATGATCGGTATCACGGAGTGCGCGGCTGGCATCCGGCCAGTCGTCGGCGAGGGCCGACGCGATCTGCTCCGCCCTGGTGCGAAGGGTGCTGGTGTCGTCCCGACGGCGGCTTCGGCGCTTTTGCTCGGCTGCCGCGAGGTCGGGGTGCGGGTACACCCGGCGTGGCGGCTGGGCCAGGGCGTTGCCGTTGAGGATGTAGCCGATAGTCACGCAGCCGGATTCGGCGAGTTCCAGCATGATGCGCAGCGCGTCGGTACCGAACCTGCTGCTGACACCGGCCCAGCTGTGCTCGCTGCGGATGACCCAGCTCCAGTCGCTGTCGCTGAGCAGGCCCTCCGGTCGGCGGGGGGCATCGCTCGGTTCTGCGGTGCGGAGCCGGGCCGAGCGCGGTCTCGGTCGGCCTCGGCTGTCGCGGGGGTAGCGGCCGCTGGGAGGCAGTGGTGCGTAGGCGACCACGCCCGGATAGTCGCGGATCCAGCTCAGGGTGATCTCTAGATCCGGCTCCCCGTCACTGGTGCCGTCGGTGTCGGTCATGTCTGCGGCTCCGGCCGGAACGAGGTCATCCAGTCGGAGAGCAGTTGCACCCGGGCGGTGTCGGCTTCGCTGCCGATGACGACCGGTGCCTGGTTGTACGGCATGACGTCGGACGGGCGGCGCAGCTTGATGTAGAGGCTGGACGCGCCGATCGCGTACCTCTCCATGTCGTCCTGCAGGGCGCCGACGACGCTGATCGCCCGGTCGCGGCCGATGTTCTCGAACAGGGCGACGGCGTCACGGCGGTGTGCCGCGCCGAGGTTGCGGCCGAGTTCGTCGAGCACCAGCAACAGCGGCCGGTCCTGGGCGCCGGCGAGTGCCGCCGCGCAGACGAGCTTCACTGCTTTGTCGTCCATCTGGGCGGTGTTGCCGCGCAGCCGGTACGACGACGGCGGCTTGCCCTCGCCGCGCCGCCACCGTGGGGTGATCGTCCACTGCCACGGCTTCTCCGGGTCGGCGGGGGCTTCCGGTTCCGGGAAGTCGAGGTTGCCGCCGTAGCCGCCATAGGTCTGGTCGAGCCGGTCGAACTCGTCGGACACCTGCCGCAGCTTCGCCTTGATCGCTTTGGCGGTAGTCGACCGCAACGCCTCCGACGTTCGCCGAGCCTCCTCAAGCGCGGCCTTCGCTCCAGTCAGGGTGATCGTCTTCGCCTGCCGCTCCCGCTGGATCTGGGAGGCGTTCTCCCGGTCGACACGCTCATGATCGGTCAGAAAGTTCCCAACGATCCGCAACACATCGGGGATCAGCCGCACATATGCTCCGGTGCGCCGGTCGGCGCGTTGCTCGTCAACGACGCGCAGTTCCTCCGGCCGGTTCTGCTCTGGGTCACCGGGCGGAAAGCACGCGGCGCGCACCTCGGTGGCCAGCCGCGCGCACACCTCGTCCCACTCCGCCGGCGGCCGCATCGCCTCGCTCTCGTCGAGCGTGAGCAGGTGCTGCTCGGCGGTACCCACCGTTCCGGTCCACTGAGCGTTCAGGCGGGGAAGATCGAGATCTGTACGCTGCTGGAGCAGTGCACTCCACTGTCTGCGGTCTTCTTCGAGTTCCTTCTTCAGGGTGGCCAGAGTGCGGCTCGCCGTGTCGATCTGCTGGGCCCGGGCGGCTTTCTCACCGAGAGCGGCCTCGTAGCCGATCTTCGCCTGCCGCAACGGTCCGTCGAGTTTGCTCAGCTCCACTTCGATGGCGGAGCTGCGACTACGGAGCTTCGTCACCTTGCCTTGAACCGCACCAGCCTCGGCCTCGGCTTTCGCGCCACGCAGGTGCGCGTCAGCGCGGCTCTTGGTCCGTTCGGCCTCACGGATGCCCTCGTCAGCCTCGTCGTCCTCACCGGCGGCTTTCTCCAGTTGATCCTGAGCGGCTCGGATTCGGCCAGCACGACCGGTCAGGGCCTCCGGGAGACCGACGATCCCGTGCACACCAGCCACAGGATCGATATGCCCGTCAGCACCGGCTCGCTCTGCCAACGCCGCGAGGAATCGACCCACCGGCAGGTCGGGATCCGCGGCGGCCGGCAGGCCTGGCCCGAGCAGGTGGTCGACCGGGTCTGCTTCGACCAGCAAGCTTCCAGGTAACGCGGCCAGTAGTTGGACGGCTTCCTGAGCTTGGTGGTGAGCGACGGCGACCGCGTGCCGATAGGGCAGCAGCCGAGCTTCCCATACAGGCCGCTGCTGTTCGGTCAAGGAGATCGTGTCGACCAGCGGCGCAGCGGTGATGTCGTTCGCCCGTAGCAACCGGACCTGGGCGACCGCGACATCCTCGCCCTTCTCCGCCGCCGACAGCGCCGCCTTGGCAACCCGCAGCGCGTGCTCGGTACGGCCTTTGGCCCGCTCCGCTACCTGGACCATTCTCCCGGCTTCGGCGATCTCCTCCTCGGCCTGTTCAACGGTGCGCCCGTCAGCGACGGCCGCGACGGCTTGAAGGGTGCGCAGCTGTCCACCGAGGATTTCGACCGAGCCGACGTTCTGATTCTGCTCGACCTTCAGCGCGCTCTCGACGGCCTTCTGATCCTCGTACGTCTTGATCCGGGTTCGGCAGCTCTCGTCGAACGCCTTGTCGTCGGACAGCCGATGGACCTTCTCACCGGCTGTCTCGATCTGCGCGTCCAGTTCCTTGCGCCGACGCTCCTTCGCCTCGACGTCCACGGCGATCCGCTCGGATTCGTGGAAGCCGTCGACCAGGTACCGGGCGCAACGGCTTCGCCAGCTGTCACGCGCCTCGGCCAGCAACGTCCGGGCACGCTCCCGTGACGCGATGCCGTCCTCCACCACCTTCATCCGGTCGTCCCACAGCTCGTACTCCTCCTCGGCCCGCGCGGCCCGCCCGGCATGTTCGTACTCCTCGGCCCGGGACTTCTGTTCCTGTTCGATCTCGGCGGTCAGGCCGGTCAGCGCACCGATGGCCTCGAAGATCCGCTCCGGGGTCAGCTCGTTGAGCGGCTGGGCGAGCAGGTTCGCGGTCGGGCTGGCCCGTACCGAGGTAGACAGGAAGGACACGCACCTGACCGTCGAGCCGTACAGGGTGCGGGCGAGCCGGTTGGCGCGGATGTCGGTGCGGCCGTTGCTGCGCGGCAGCGCGTCCCACAGGCCGTCGGCGCCGCCGGCCCGCTCGTCCTCCGTGTCACCGAACGGCACGTGCAGCCGATGGGCCCACCGCAGCTCCACATGCGGGCTCTGCCGGTTGATCCGCAGCCACACCGTCAGCGCCGACGCGTCGAGTTCCTCCATGGTGGCGGCCTGCGGCGGCACGAACACGCCGATCAGGTAGCCGCGGTCGGCGTTGGCGTGCATCGCCTCCTGACCGGCGAGCTCGGCGGTGAACAGCAACTCGGCCGCTGCCTGCGCCCCAGACTGCAACCGCCATTGCTCGTCGGCGTGCAGCAGGCTCAGCCCGGCGATGAACGACGACTTGCCGGCACCGTTGGAATCCGAGGGCCCCTGTCCTGCCACGGTGATCAGCCCACGAGCGGTGATCGGCACCGGGTGAGTCGACAGCCGCGAGATGTTGACCATTTGGATGCCAGCGAGGACGCGCGCTCCGACGATGTCCTCGACGACTCCGTCCGACGGCACGGCTACAGACGTCAACGCTGCCCTCCCACGCGGTTGTGCCGGCGTTCCCGGATCGCTGCGGCCAGCGGATGGTCTGGTGCCGCAGCGAGGATCAACTGGTCCTGCAACTGCTCGCGGGCGGCGGGAGTCAGCCGCGACATCTGCGGGCCCGGGACGTAGCCGCTGTCGTGGTCGCCGCCGCGAACCGTTCGGAGCAGCCCGCACGCGGTCAACCGGCCAAGGGCCGCTCTGACCTCGCCGACCGGCACCTTGCTGTCACGGCTGACGTCTTGCAACGTGGTTGGGCACGGGCTCTCCCAGGAGTCCGCGGCGATCTGCTCCTCGCTGCGCGGGATCGCCACCGAGTGGACCAGCACCAGGACCAGAACGGCCCGGTCGGCGAGCGACAGCGGCTGCCACCCCGTCTCGGTGAGCTCAGTCCGTACGGCGTCGTCGAACCCGGACGTGAAATGCAACTGATCAACCGTCACCAGTGTCCGGCCGGTTCGGCGAAGTAGCTCTTCCAGCCGTTCACGGCTCGTCGCATCGCTCAGCGCGGGCAGGAACTGCCGGTGCACCGGGCCACTGCTGTGCTCCAGCAGCGCGTACGCGGCTTCGACCAGTTCCCGCTGCCGATCGGGCAACGTCCCGAGCACCTCTTCGAAGATCGAATTCGGGCGGTTCACGACCCCTCCGGCCCGTCCTCAGCGGTGTCGGGGATCAACCGCCACAGCTCCCGAAGCGTGCTCAGCTCCAGCGACCCGAAGGACGCGATCCGCGGGCCGATTCGCACCGTGTCCGCTCCCTCCAGCAAAACCCAGCCGGATACCGAAAGGCGCCGGAGCCCCGCGGACAGCAGTTGCTGACGACTCACCTTGTTGCGGCCCGGCACCAGCCGTTGCAACACCTGACCAACATGACCGGTCGAAGCCGGCAGCCCGGGCCATAGATCCGTTGCGGGATCGGGCCAGCAACACCGCAAAGTCGCGGCCAGCACTCGCAGAGTTCCCTTGCTGTCCATCATCGAAGAGCCCGGCACCCCGTACTCGATCAGAACAGCCGGTCCCGCGCTGTCAGGCAGGTTCGGGATCAGCCACACCGCCCTGGCGTCAGCCTCCACCAGACGACGCAGCCCGGCCGGTGTCGGCCCACCACCGGAGACCTGCTGCGGACCGCCGGAACGAATCCGCGCCCACCACAGGGCCGCATCCCGCTCGTTCACGCCGCCTCCTGCTGGTCCCGGCGGAACCAGCCGTCAGAGACCCACGTCCGCGTGGACGTCACATCGACACGCCACCCATCACCCCAGGTCACCGTGTACGGCAGCTCCGGGCGTAGATGAATCGCGGTCACCTCCGATATGACTCGCCGGCTGGTCGGCCAGTCACCCGCGTCGGCGAGAAGCTGCGCCACCGTGACCACATCCCGCCCGGCAAGCAACTCCTCCGCGCGCTGAGCCAACAGCGTCGCCTCTGGGTCGACGTCGACCTCCGTCGGCGGAGGCTCCTCGTCGACACGCGGTCGCGGCGGCGGCACCCGGCCACTGTCGGACTGCAGCCCTTCCTCCACCGCGTCCAGCAGATCGTCGGCGGTGAAGAACGGCTCCGGCGCGTCGAACAGCAAACCGTCCAGCGCCTGCGCCAGCCCCTCGGTACTTCTGTCCCGCGCGAACGTGCGCCACCGCTCGGTCGGCAGCAACCCCAACGCACGCGTCTTACCAGCGTGCGCCAGCAGCCGCCCGGCCGCGGTGTTCAACGCGTCGCGATAGGCCGCCAACGCCATCCGGAGCTGCGTGCACTCCGGCAACAACTGCGGATGCCGGTCCGCGGCCGCATTGTGATACACCCGCGCCTTGTCGACCAGGTCGCTGTTACCCAGCAGCGGCTGCGCCTGCATCCGCAAGGACTCGACCGTCGCCGACTTCGCCAACTGCATGATCGGATTCGCCAGCAGCCGGAAAACCGTCGTCATCTCCAGCAACTGCTCGCGCACCACCTCCGGGGTCGTGTCATCGTCGTCCAGCGCCAGCCGGGCCATCGACAACATCCGGTGCAGCTCCGCTTGGCCCCCGGTCTGCGACAGCCGGCGCAGAAAAAGCAGCATCACGTACGGCGCGAACGTCGCCTGGTAGAACATCTCGTGCGGCCGCTCGTTGACCCGGGTCACCGCACGGTACGACCGCAGCACCTCGAACCGGCGCCGGACCACATCCGCCGGCACCGCCGGACATGCAAGCACGGCCTGTTCGATCGTCATCCCGGCTGGCCCCGCGTCGGCGAACGCCTGCAAGATCGACTCGTCGACCCCGACCGAGTCCGCGTCGTCCACCATCGCGTTGGCGTTCCGCGCCAACACCGCGAAGACCTGCCGGTAGATCCCGAGAACAGCCGATTCGGCAGCGTAGTCATCGAACGTCAAGGCCGCTGCATCGCTCATAGGAGGTCGACAATATCCCGGTAAGCCAGCAAGCAGGAGAACCTACGTACGCCAGAGCTACCGGATGCTCCCCCGGCCTTCGACTGCGAGATCATCGGACAGCTCATAGGCCGCGAAGGTATTTGAGGACTTCCAGGACGAGTGTCATGGTCGCGCCGAAGGCCGCGCCGCCAGCGATCACCGCCGTGGAGGGGTCAGCTCCGCTGTGGTGGAACAGCACGGCTGCGACGACCCCGACACAGCCGGAAATCAATACGGCGACCGCGACAGACCGGTGTTCGCGGGAGAGGTTGCGTCTGGTCATCGGGCACCGCCAAACAGCCGGCGGACTACCACATCGCGGGTCTCGGCGACCCGGGCGGCCAGGTCGCGCGCCGCCACGACCTCCTCGTCAAGTGCGCGTAGCGCTGCGACCAGCGACTGCTGCCGAGCCTGCGGCGGCAACGGGATCGTCATCGCCGCGACGTCCGCTGCGGTCACGTATGCGGTCACGGTAGCCCGTGCGAACGCCTTCATCCCATCCGTGCCCGCTGCGGAGCGCAGATATGCGTACAGGTAGTAGGGGTTGAGGACGTCGGGGTCTGAGACTCGCAGACGCAGCAAGTTTGTGCTCAGGAGCCAATCCGACTCGGTCGGCCGCACGATGGCGGGTGCCGTAAGTGCCCCGGTCCGCACGCAGAGCACATCGTCGGTGCGTAGCCAGTAGTCCTCCAATGCCTTAGCGGTCGCTCGCGGGGCTCGCGGCGGTTTGTCCGCCACGATTCTCCCGTCACGCAGGTGCCGCGGCAGAACGATGGGGACTCCCTGCTCGTCGGATCGCTCTTCAGCTCGCAGCCGCGAGTATGAATAGCCCGCCTTGACGTCGCAGACGTCGCCAAGACGGACGATCTGCGCGCCGAGCGGCTGGGAAGCAACGACCGCTGCATCCTCGGCCGCCCTGCGGCAGTGGAAGGCCCGCGAGTAAGTCGCGCCCAGGCCGGCGCGGGCGGCTTCGGCGGCGGGGACACGGAGCCCTATCGTGCCTGGTAAGTACTCCGCCGGGTTGAGCGAGTAGGACTCCGGCCGGATGACGGCCTTGGTGACGGCGGCACTCAGACTCTCGATGCCCGGGTGTGGCCGACCGGCCGCACGGTCGACAAGGAACGATCGCCATGCTCTCAGGATGTCGGCCTGACCTCCCTCATCGAGCAACGCGCGGCCACCGCTTGACACACCGAGGTTCACCGCGTCGACGAACAGGATCGGCTGGTCCGACCCGGGTGCACGCCGGACGATCCAGACACTGGTGGCAACGGACGTGCCGGCATACAGGCCGGGTGGGAGGGCAATGACCGCTTCCACCATGGAATCGTCGACCAGTCGGCGGCGGATTTCCCGCTCGCGGGCATTGGCCGAGACGGCGGCTATCCGTGGCATGATGATTGCAGCCCGGCCATCGTCGCTCAACTGCTCGATGCAGTGCAGGAGCCAGCGAAAGGCGGATCGGGCTGGCGGTGGTGGGAATGGCTGCCAGTCGGTGTTGGGGCGCCGGTCGAGCCACGAATCGCTCCCGAACGGCGGATTGGCAAGGACGTGCGTGACCGTTGCGCGCCGAGCTTGTGCCGCCAAACGCAGGTCGGCAGGTTCGCCTAGGGCCAGCAGGGTGAGTCCAGAGAGGCTCAGAGCCGCAGCATCGGGGCCGAGCCCGTGCAGCCGTAGGGTCCCCGGCCGGGCCGCCACGTCGGCCGCAGCGATGAGCAACTCACCAGCTCGCAAGTACGGGTCGTAAACGGACTCGGCAGAATCGTCGATCACCGCCTTGGCAAGGAGGGCCGCAACCGTGCGCGGGGTGAGGAAGCCGCCCGGGGGCAGGGCGGCCTCGTACGCGTCGACGAGGGTGTGCACGTTCGCAGCGCCGAGTTCCGAGCTGCCGGACATGAGTCCCCGGACCTCAGGGACGCCTTCCGGGGTCAGCCGCCGCAGTGCGGCGAAGACCTCGGGCGAGACGCCGTGACGCCGCGCCGCCTTCCCGGCGGTTGTCGCGATGCGGTCGATGAGCCATCGCGCCCCTTCGGCCCCTGCATTCGGCGCGATCAGATCGTTCAGCCCGGCCCAACCCTGCGGGTCCCGCTCGCGGAGAAAGATCAACGTGAGGCGCAGAATGAGGTTGTCGATCTCGACGGTCGTGGGATCGCCGGGCAGGTTCATGCCAGGCATGTGGCTGGGCGTCGCCGCGGCGAGGCTCCGCCGCATCCGGTCGGCGTAGCTGTACTCGGTCCCGTCGTCGGCCGCGCGAATCGAGCCGTGTACCCGGCGGAACTCGAGCCACTCCAGCACCTCGGGAAGCGCAAAGCGGTTCTCCCCGACGGGACGTGGGAAGTCGCGGCGCTTGGCCCATGAGGTCACCGCCGCGCGGCTGACCCCGGCCAGCCTGGCAATCTCCGAACGTGTGACTTGCTGCATCTCTCTCCCCGGCCATCGCAAGTGGACTTGATCGAAGGTAGAGGACACCGGGGACACCGGCAACTGTGAGCACCCGCAGATGCTCACCCGCCTCTTCGTTGACAGAAAGCCACGACCAGGGTTTTTCTAGGGCCTGGACCGCAAAGAACAGGCGCTGAAAAATACTTCGTTAACTCTCCAGGTGTTAACCCGCCAAGGGACGGGGTTGCTGAAACGATAGGTGACGCTTCGCCGCATTCAGCCCGCTTCGTCGCAGTGGGGCCGGCCGGCCCCGCCCATGCGGAGCGGCTGGAGACCGTTCCCGGCCGCTCGACATCCGGCTGTCGGAGGTACGGCCTCGGCTTGGAACCACCGGCGGCGAGCCAGGTCGCCGGGCTCAGGTTGGCGGCTGGCGGGTCGCGTCACGCGGAGACGGTTTCGTGGGGTTGGATTCAGGGCGTCGCCGTGTGTCTGGGAGCGCCGCCGTGAATCCGTATGATCAGCTTGCTGGCCTTGACCTTCCGACCCTCCAGGTGTTGGAGGCGGCTCTGGCGTTGGGTGGCCTGGTCACCGAGGTGGAGGTGTCGGCGTTGGTCGGCGCCGACGCGACGCCGTACCTGCAGCGTGCCGCCGATGCGGGGCTTATCGCGCGGCTGCGGGGCCGGCTCACGGTGAGCGGCGTCCTGCGGGAGGTCTTCGCCCGTCCGCTGGGTGTCGGCCCGGCCGCTGCACAGCTCGCCGCCGTGCTGAACGTCGATGATCTGAAGGTCGTGGCACGCAACCTGGGGCTGCCCACGAAGGGCCGCAAGGCGGACTTGCTGGAGGCGGTGGCGGAGTTCTTCCTCGACATGGAAAACGTGCACGCTCTGGTCAAGCGGATGCCGGCCGCGACGCGGACGGTGTTGGAGGAGGCGGATCGCGACGGTGGACGGATCCGTCGCCACGGCGGCAGCGGCATTGCACACCGGAGCCGGTACATGAACCGTTACCGGCAGGTGCATCCGCTGGACTGGGCCGAGGAACACGGGCTGGTCTACCGCGTGACCTGGGAGGACTATCAGCTGGCGGGTCAGGTCACGCTCGCTTTGCGAGGCGCGGACTACCGGGCTCCGTTCCAGCCGCAGGAGCCACCGGTTGCCTGGCATACGCCGGATCCCCCGGCAGTGCGCCGCGACGCCCAGGCGCAGGGCATTGCCGTGGTCGGGTTGTTGTCGGCGCTGCTCGACGGGGCGGGACGTGAGCCGCTGGCCACGGTCAAGGCCGGCGGCGTCGGCGTGCGCGAGCTGACCCGGACGGCGAAGACGCTGGGCGTGACCGTCCCGACCGTGCGGCTGCTGCTGGCAGTCGCCCATGAGGCCAGGCTGGCCGACCTCGGCGACCACGTGGTCCCGACGGTCGCGTACGACCGCTGGCTCAAGCTCGGTCTGGACCGGCGGCTCGCGGTGATGCTGAAGTCGTGGCGCGAGCTTGACTACCTGCCGTCGTCACAGACCGGACCGTGGGTTCCGGAGTACCGCCAAAGCTGGTCTCCGCAAGCCCGGATGGCCGTGCTGCGCGCGTTGGGTGACCAGGCGACGACGGACCTCGAGCAGGCAGCGCAGTGGATGTGGTGGCGGCAGCCGCTGACCTTCGGCGGCACCACAACCGTGCGCGGCCTGGTGGACGAGGCCGCAACCCTGGGGATCCTCGGCGCGGGCGCGATCAGCCCCGCCGGGCAGGCGCTGCTGGCCGACACGGACATCGCCAAGGCCGTCGGCGACCTGGGTGAGGTCGCCCGTACCGCCAGGCTGCAGGCCGACCTGACGGCGATCGTGGCGGGCACACCGAGCCCAGAGCTGGCGGAACTTCTCGGTGCGACCGCCGTCATCGAGTCCCGCGGCACGGCCACGACCTGGCGCTTCAGCCCCGCAGCGGTACGTGGCGCGTACGACGCAGGCTGGACCGAGCAGCGCCTGACCAAAGCCCTGACGAAGATCGCCGAAGGCGGACTGCCGCAACCACTGGTCTACCTGCTCGCCGACGTCGCCCGCCAACACGGGTCGGTACGGGTCGCGCCCTTGGCAAGCACCCTGGTCAGCGACGACACCGCGCTGCTGGCGCAGATCTGCGCCGACAAGCGGCTGGACAAGCTCAACCTGCGTCCGCTCGCCCCGACCGTGCTGGCCAGCCAAGCCACCACGGCTGACACGATGGCCGCCCTGCGCAAAGCCGGCTACGCGCCCCGCCAGCAGAACGCCGACGGCCGCGACGTCATCGAGAAGGCCCGCCGCCACCGCGCCTGACGGGCTGGAGAGCACCATGCTGATCGTGCGCGCGACCAAGAAACTCCTCGATCACACCAACCCGCCTCGGGCTGTCGAAGGAGACCAAGACACGACCCTGCTGGGCCCGTGGTACGCCACCGCGCTGTTCTGGCGGCCCCGGCTGGCGCTGCTGGTCAACGAGCGAACCCTGCTACCGGTCCTGCTGCCCCTGGCACCAGCGCGCAGGCTTCCCGCCCGCGTCCCCGACGAGATCGCGACGGTCCTCGATGCCCACCAGGTGCCCAGGGCCTTCATAGCCGACGAGCTACGGCACATGCAGGACTGCCGATTCGCCATGACGGCCAACCGCAGCGTCGTCGGGATCATGAACGAATTCACCAAGCTCGCCGAGATCTACACCGACGATTCCGCTCACCCCAACCTCGTCACACTGTCGCTGCGGCTGGCCACGACGCCCTGCAGCCCCCTGTACGCCACGAACGTCAGCCCCGACCGCGAGCTGGCAGCACTGGTGGGCTCCACCGCTGCCGGATCAGGGAAGGGGGTCGACGGCGTGCAACATAGCGAGTAGACCGTCGATCGCCCCCCACTCGTTCGGGATGGGGTCCGGCGAGAAGTGCATCATCTTGTTACGGATGCCGGCGACATCCTTGACCTGCTGAACGAACTGGGCGTGGTCGAGCGGCCAGTCGAGGAGCAGGAAGTGCTTCTCGTCCTTGAAGACGTGGACGTAGGCTCCGAAGGTCAAGCTGTCAGCGTCCTTGTGTCTCTTGTTCGTGGCGGTCTCGATAATGTCCGGGGCGATCCTGGACTTCACCCTACGGTGCAGTCGGCGCTCACATTCCTCGATCATCGTGAAGGGCCTGGCGATCTCACCAAACCGGTTGGTCAGGTCGGCGGCTGTCACGATCCCCGCGATCGTCTTGCCATCTCTCGACCGGATGAAGACGAAGCCACGGCTGGAGATCTCATCGATGCGTGGCAACACCAGCTCGTCGTAGGCGGCGTCTGGCACGGTCTGCTTCGCTTGATCGACCGTCGGCACTGCCTGATGTGCCATCTGCGCCTTTGCGATCGACTCCCAGCTGATGGCCCCCTGGAACGTGCCGTCATCGTCGATCACTGCGAGTTGCGAGTAGTTGTACCGCAGCATCAGTGTCCGGGCCAACACGATCGAATCCGTGGGGCGCACCGATACCACTGCGGTGTCCGTCCGCAGCAGGTTACCGAACCGCAGGGTGAAGGGCTTGTCCGGGACGAGTTCGTCGTCGGCAGGCTCGTCAGACTCGATTTGAGCACTGTCCTCATCGTCGATCAGCTTTTCGGCTGTGGTCTCGTCTGTGGAGTCGTCGGCCTCGGCGCCAGACTTGAAGACGCGGATGCTGCTGCCGATCCAGCCCTCAGTGAAGGGCGGAACCGTGGTGAGACCGTTCTCGCTGAGATCGCGTTGGATGACAGCTACAGCGGAGCTTGTCCGTCGCCCGGCGTCCCACTGTCGAAGGAGCTCCCGGATGGTTAGCTCCAGGCCGTCCTCAGCTGCGACGGCGCGGGCGATGAAGTCGTCCGGGGTCAGCCACTCGTTGCTGGACATCTCCTCAGAGGTCGGACCGGGGTCGACGCCAGTCTCGGCGAGTGCAGCGATCCGTCTCGCGGCTCCGTTACGCCGAAGCTGACAGATGGTCAGCAGTGACCCCAGGCTGTAGAGCAGATCCTGCCCGATGGCCGATCGCGGCAGCGCCCGTTGAATCCAGATGACTGGGCGCACGTGGCGCCGATCCGCTGCGGCATCCTGGCGGTAACGGTATCCGCCGGCGATCCGGCCGATGGCGACGTGGTCCGGCACGGTCTTCAGTGGCAGCACTACGTAATCGTCGACCGCCATGACCTGGATGAGACGCCACAGCTGCCCGGTCCAGTTCGCCACCACCGTTCGGGAGCGGTTCGGGTATGCCGCGCGAACAACCCCATGTAGTTCTCTGCGGGTCGCCACCTGGCTGAGGTCGCCCACCTCCGGCCAGCCGGCAATGACGAGGGACTGCTCAAGGGCGTCCGCCTCGCGCTCGCCCTCTCGTCCTGCTCGAACCATCCACGCCGTCGTCATCGGCCCCCCAGATATCGCGCGAGACGTAAGGGAGATACTCGTCTTTCTGCCCGGCAGGGGACAACGCGTTCCGCGCCGCCACAGTCACACCGGCAGGACCTCCGGGCAGTGGCGTCGAGCCAGCGGCACCAGGACAGCCTACGCAGCCTTTCAGAGGGCCAAGCGGTCTTCAACCCTCTGACGAGACTGTCCCGAATTCGATGGACTCGATGTTCCCGGGGCGGTTCACTCGGCCTAGGCCGTGTTTCGTAGGGCGTCGATGTTGGGGCGTGGCGGTGGTCGCTAATTGAAGAGGTCTCCGGTAGACGGTTCAGCGACCAAGCTAGAACTTCACACCGGAGACCTCGTGCCGAGCGTAGCGGCAGCGAGGCGACATGACTTGACCGATGTGCAGTGGGCGGTGCTGGAACCGTTGCTGCCTGCGGGAACGGGTCATGCTCGGCCGCGCAGATGGACCATGAGAGTGATCATCGACGGGATTCGCTGGCGGGTCCGGACCGGATCGCCGTGGCGGGACGTGCCCACGCACTACCCACCGTGGCAGACCTTGTATCGATGGTTCCGACGCTGGCAGCGTGACGGCGTCTGGACGCAGATCCTCACCTCGTTGCAGGCCCGAGCGGACGCGGCGGGGTTGATCGGCTGGACGGTGAGCGTGGACTCGACCATCAGCCGCGCCCATCAGCACGCGGCGGGAGCCCGCCGTGACGGCGAGGCGCAGAAAGAGCCGCCTGGTGGTGTGCAGGCCGAGCCGGCAGATCATGGGCTCGGCCGGTCGAGGGGCGGCTGGACCACCAAAACCCACCTGGCTTGCGAGCAAGGCCGCAAACTGCTGGCCGTGGTGGTGACCGCCGGCCAGCGCGGCGACAGCCCGCAGTTCATCCCCGTGCTGGCCAAAGTGCGCGTTATGCGAGCCGGTGGCGGCCGGCCACGGACCCGCCGGACACGGTGCTGGCCGACAAGGCGTACACGTCCAAGGCCAACCGAGCCCACCTGCGATCCCGCGGTATCCGAGCGTGCATCCCCAGCAAGACGGATCAGGACGCGCACCGCAAGGCCAAGGGTCCAAAGGCGGACGTCCACCCGCCTTCGACCCCGAGGTCTACCGCCTACGTCACGCCGTGGAGTGCGGTATCAACCAGCTCAAACAACACCGCGCCATGGCCACCAGATACGACAAACTCGCCGTGCGCTACGAAGCCACCATTACCATCGCCGCCATCAATCAATGGCTCCGCGCCCTACGAAACACGGCCTAGACCAGGCCCACACCGACATGCCAGCCCAGGCCGCAGTCGTACCGGAAGGACCCACCCTTGCCGAATGCGACGCAAAGCTCTCTCGCTACCGCGCGGCACTCGACGCTGGTGCTGACCCGGCCGTGGTCGCCGGCTGGATCGCCGAAACCCAGGCAGAACGGCAACGCGCCGAGCAAAGCCACCAAGCGCCAGCCGAAGAAGAACCCCGCATACCCGCACTCTTCAGCGAGGATCAGATCATCGCCATTGTCGAGGAGCTCGGAGACCTCGTGGACGCCCTGCGGGACGCAGAGCCGGAACACAAGCTGGAGGTCTACCGCAGCCTCGGGTTGCACCTGACCTACGACCCGGAACCACAAACGGTGCGGGCAAATGTCGATCTTGCCGCGCACCGTTGGGATTCGGTTCGTGTCCGAGGGGGGACTTGAACCCCCACGCCCTATACGGGCACTAGCACCTCAAGCTAGCGCGTCTGCCATTCCGCCACCCGGACCTGGGTGTCGACCTCACCCTGCCGCGTCAGGACGACCACGTCATCCATCGGCTGCCCGGCGGGCCGCTCGGGGCATTACTGTACACGCCGCCTGACGATCATGCACAACCGCCAGGGTAGGTGGAAAACCGCAGGCAGCCGGCGGCAGGAATCGGGCATCATGGCGGCCATGATGATCACCCGGAGCAATCCCGAGGGCCTGCACGCCACGCCGGGTTACCACCACGTCACGGTGGTGTCCGCTGGCCGAACCGCCCACCTGGCCGGGCAGTGTCCCCTTGATCGGGACGGCCGGCTGGTCGGGGCCGACGACCTGGACCGGCAGGTGGATCAGGTGGTGGCGAACACCCTGACCGCGCTGCGATCGGTGGGTGCCGGTCCGGAACACGTGGTACGTACCGTGATCTACGTCGTCTCCGCCGACCGGTCGGTGCTGACCGGGGTCTGGCAGCGGTTGACCGCCTCGGCCCTGGCGGCGGCGTTCAGCACCGCGAGCACCCTGCTCGGGGTGGCCCAGCTCGGTTACCCGGGCCAGCTGATCGAACTCGACGTCACGGCTGCCCTCCCGGAATGACGTACGGGTCGGGGCGGGCTGGCGCGACCCGCGTACGCCAGGCAGCATGGCGGGGTGCCACAGCCCCCGAACCTCCCCCGGGTCCAGCGTGACGCTCAGGCCATGAGCGACGCCGGGGACCTGCCCGGTGCCCGCCGGCTGCTCGGCCAGGCCATCACGGCCGCCCGACCCAGCTACGGCCCTGATCACCCGGACCTGCTCGGCGCCGCCCACCTGTTGGCCCAGTTGCATCGGCGAGCCGACGATCCCGCCGCGGCGCGCCGGGTGCTGGAGGAGGCGCTGGCCGACGGTCAGCGCCGGTGGAGTGACGATCATCCCGTGCTGCTGGCGATCTCCCACGAGCTGGGCGGTGTGGCCGAGGAGCTGGGCAACCGGCACGAGGCCCGCAAGAGTTTCACCCGGGTTGCGACGTACGGACCGGCCGTACTCGGGGCCGACCACCCGGCGGTGCTCGCGGCGCGGGCCTATCTGGGCGACGACGCCCCCTCTCCCGCCGTCGGATCCCCACCGGCAACCCTGGCGCCACCGCCGTCGAACCACCCGTCGGTCGCCCAGCTGCCACAGCCGCAGAGCACGCCGCCGGCCATTCCGGTGCCGCAGCCGCCGAGCCCCCCACCGGCGCAACATCAGAACGCGTCGCCGCCGGCAACTCTGACGCAGCCGCACCGCACGCCATCGACCGCCCAGTCGGGGTACCAGTTCCCGGCGGATACCCGAGCTGGGCAACCGGCGACGCCGGCGACATATCAGTCGGGCTCCTCCCCTGCGTACCCGCCGCCCGATCCCACGGCGTTCCAGCCGGCCGCGCCACCGTCATTCCAACCGTCCGACCCCGCCGCGTTCCAGGCTCCCCCGCCCGCGTTCCAGTCCTCGGCCCCGCCGGCGTTCCAGCCGTCCGGACCGCCGGCCTTTCAGTCCTCGGCGCCACCGTCGTTCCAACCGGCCGGGCCACCGTCGTTCCAACCGTCCGCGCCGCCAGCGGGGTACGGGGCGGCCTACCCGGCCTCCGGTGGGTCCACCCCGGGGTACGGGCCGGTCCAGCCGACGGTGACCGAACCGGTCCCGGCCACCGGAGGCGGTCGGGGTTGGCCGGCAGCGGTCATCGCGGTCGCCGCCGCCGCGGTGGCGATCGTGGCCGCCGGCGTGGTGACGGTGATCGTGTTGAGCAACCGACCCTCCGATCCGACCCCGCCGCCTGCCGGACCCACCACGGGCGAGCCGGCCGGGGCGCCGCCGACGGATCTGCGGCTGCGGGATGGACGGACCACGATCACGGTCAGTTGGGCCGATCCGAGCGCCGGCACCGTACCGTTCATCGTGGCCGGTGGTCGGTCCGGCCAGACCCTCGGAGCGTTGGCCTCGGTGGACGCGGGCCGGACCAGCTACACGGTCAACGGGTTGAGTCCGGAGGTCGACTACTGCTTCACGGTGTTGGCGGTTTACGGCACCGACAGGTACGCCACCTCGGGTCAGGTCTGCACGCACCGCGCGTCGGCCTCGCCCCGGTGAGTGGCGGCCCAGACGGTCCCGGGACCCGGTGAACCAGACCCGGACGATCCCGGAGACCGGTGAGCCGGGGACCCGGACGATCCCGGGACGCCGATGAAGAGTGTCAGGGTTGCGGCAGTGCCAAAGTTGCTGGAGATCGGGACGGCGGCAGTGCCAGACGGCAGATCAGCCCGGCGACGACCTGGGGCAGCGGGGGCCAGGACGGCGGCGAAGGCGACAGCGACGTCGGCAGGGCTGCGGCAGTTCCATAACGGTGTCCGGGGTGACCGGCCCCGCCTGCCGCTGTCACCGGGGTGACGAACCGGCGGTACGGCCGGCTCCGCCGGACCGGGACGGGCCGCGCCACCGCCCGTCACCTGCGCATATCCTCATCGTCCGGTCCGGTCAAATCGTTGTCCACAAGTGCCACGCTGCGTGTCCACAGGAGCTACAGGCGGGTTTCCCCCGTGCCTGACCAGGTCATAGGATGGCAGCCGTTGTGCGGAGGGCGGGGACTGCCCAGAGCCTTCCCAACGGGGAATAATCGCAGGTGGGGAGGCGGCCGGCTGTGGTCACCACAGGCATCGGCACCACGGACGACGGCACGGGGGGAAACCCGGGCGAGCCACCGATCGCGAAGCGACGGCGGCGGGTTCCCGGCGGTCTGGTCACGATCGGTGTGGTCACCGCGGTGGTCGCGGGGATGGGCCTGACGGTCCTGGGGCTCGGTGCCGCGGACAACGCGGTCGCCAGCTACGACGCGAGTTCCTGGCTGTGGAGCACGGCGCGCAGCGAGTTGGCCCGGGTGAACGGGACGACCGCGAAGGTCGACACCCGGGTGCAGGTGCCGCAGGCGCAGGGCCACACCATGCAGGTGGTGCAGACCGACCGGTTGCTGCTGCTGCGGGACCTGAACACCGGTCAGGTCAGCTCGCTGGACCTGGCGACCCTGCAGGTCGTGGCGGGTACCCGGACGACGGCGGGGCTCGGCGTGTCGGTCGCGCTGGACAAGGCGGGCGCGTTCGTGGTGGACGCCGTGCAGGGCGTCGTCCGGCAGCTCGACCCGCGCTCGCTGCAGCCGGTCGGCGAGCCGGTGAACTTCCCGCCGGGCATCACCGGGGGCAGCTTCGACGGCGCCGGCCGGCTGTGGGTGGGGGTGCCGAGTCAGGGCACCGTCACGGCGGTCACCCCGGCGCCGCTGCCGTCCGCGCCGGCCTCGGGCGGCACGGGTGGCGGGTTGAGCCCGCGGCAGGTGAAGACGCTGACGGTGGCGCCCCCGAACCATGATCTCGCGGTGTCCACCCTCGACGACGGGGTGGCGGTGCTGGACCGTACGGCCGGGTCGTTGACCACGTTGCACGACGAGGAGCAGCGGACGGTGCCGTTGCGGCTGACCGGGGCGGGCGCGTTGCCGGGCCGTACCAGCGGGCCCACGGTGCCGGTGACGGTGCCGGACAACCGCAACGTCGTGGTGGTCGACCGGGCGGGTGCGCTGAGGCAGTTCACGGTTCCGGGCAGCGGCGGCCAGTTGCAGCCGGCGGTGGCCTGGGCCGGGCTGTTCTACTGCGCCGACGTCGACAACCGGGTGATCTACGCGCTCGATGGTGACGGGCGGGTCGTCGACAAGATCGATTCTCGGGACACCACCGGCCCGCTGGAGTTGGAGGTTCGGGAGAACCACCTGTTCATCAACTCCCCGGGGTCGGCGACCGCGCGGGTCGTGGACGACCAGCGCCGGGTGAGCAAGGTCGACAAGTACGCCAACGACATCCTCGGCGGTGACCCGCCGCCGGCCGCTCCGCCGCCGCCTCCGCCGAAGAAGCCGGTGGTCAGCCGGCCGAGCGCGCCGCGCCGGGTGACCGCGTCGGCCGGTAACGCGCAGGCCCGGGTGAGCTGGCGGCCGGCCGCCGCGAACGGTTCGGCGATCATCAAATACGTGGTGACCGGCGCGGACCGCACCGTGGAGGTGGGCGCCAACCAGCGGTCGGTGGAGTTCACCGGGCTGACCAACGGCGAGACGTACCGGTTCAAGGTCCACGCGGTGAACGGCAAGGGCGCGGGTCCGGATCGGACCAGCAACCCGGTGGTGCCGACCTCGGAGGTACCGGATCCGCCGGCGAGCGTGGCGGCGGAGGCCCGACCGGACGGGACGGTCCTGGTGCGTTGGCCGGAGGCAAACGGCCAGGGGTACGACATCGCGAAGTACTCGGTGACCGCGGTGTCGGCCGGCGCGACCGCTCCGGTGGGCGACTCGACCAAGACCGAGTTGGTGATCCGGGCCGGTGACCTGGACTACGGCACCCAGTACGCGTTCACGGTCGTGGCGGTCAACTCGAAGGGCGCCGGTTCGGCGCCGTCGCCGGTGAGCAACAGCGTGGTGCCGTTCGCGGCGCCGGACGCACCCACCGGGCTGACCGCGCGGACGGTGTCCGGCGAGGCGGGCGCGATCGCGGTGAGCTGGTCACCGGCCGTGGACAACGGCCGGCCGATCAGCGGGTACGTAGTCGAGGCGGCCGGCCGGTCCACGAACGTGACAGGCACGTCGACCAAGCTCACCGGCCTGGGCGACGGACAGAACGTGACGGTGAAGGTCCGGGCGGTCAACGAGGCCGGCGACGGGACGCCGGCCAGCACCACGGCCCGCACGGTCGCGGCACCCCGGGCGACGGTGACCGGCAGTTCGGCCGGTACGACCAGCGCGACGGTGTCGTTCACGGTGGACTCCGGGGGCGGGCAGGTGACCTGCACGCTCACCCCGAACGGCAAGCCGGCGGTGACCGGCGACTGCGCGAGGGCCAACGCCAGCATCACGGCCACCGGCCTGTCACCGGGTACGTCGTACACGTTCACGGTGACCGTGCGGAACGCGGCCGGCTCCAACACGGCGCCCCGGTCCCAGGCCACCGACCCGGTGTTCGGGACCGCGACCTGCAACAATGGCCCGGACGGCGCCCAGCGCACGTACTGCAACGCCGATGTCGACGGCCGCAACGGCGACGAGATCTTCGAGATCCCGAAGCAGGACGACAGCCGGCAGGCCGGCTGGGCGAAGCCGGGCACCTCGCTGAAGGCGTACTGCAAGACCACCGGTAGCAAGGTGGACGCCTGGATCTACAACGACAACAAGGTCAGCAACATCTGGATCCAGGTGGAGTACAAGGGCCGCAACTACATCCCGTGGGCCTGGCTGAACCTGGACGTGAACGGCAAGGACGACCCGGGCGTCCTGCCCACCTGCTGAGCCCACCCGCCGGCCGGCGGGACGCGACCGCCGGCCGGTGAGGATCACCGCGGATCGCCCGCGGCGCATCCGGCAGCACCCGAAGGAGCACCGACGTGACCGGCACCGAGCCGCTGACCCCGCGCGATGTGCAGGGTTTCGCCTCCGTGGCCGCCCGGCTGGCCGGCGCCATCGGGTCGGTGGTGCTGGGCAAGCCCGAGGTGGTCCGGTTGGCGTTGACCGCCCTGTTCGCCCAGGGACACGTGCTGTTGGAGGACGTACCGGGGGTCGGCAAGACCACCCTGGCCCGGGCCATCGCGGCCACCGTGCACGGGCAGTGGCGGCGGATCCAGTTCACCCCGGACCTGCTGCCGGCCGACGTCTCCGGGGTGACCATCTTCAACCAGGCGTCCCGCGGTTTCGAGTTCCACCCGGGACCGGTCTTCGCGAACATCGTGATCGCCGACGAGATCAACCGGGCCTCGCCGAAGACCCAGTCGGCGTTGCTGGAGGTGATGGAGGAGCGCACGGTCACGGTGGACGGCGTTCGGCATCCGGTACCCCAGCCGTTCCTCGTGGTGGCCACCCAGAACCCGGTCGAGATGGACGGTACGTACCGGCTGCCGGAGGCGCAGCTGGACCGCTTCCTGGTGAAGCTGTCGGTCGGCTACCCGGACGAGGCCGTCGAGGTGGAGGTGCTGCGGGGCGCCGCCGTACGCTCCCCGGACGCCCTCGAACCGGTGACCGACACCGCCATGATCGGCCAGATGGTCGCGATGGCCCGCCGGGTCCACATCGCCGAACCGCTCTACACCTACGCGGTACGACTGGCCGCGGCGACCCGAGCGCACCCGCAGGTCCGGGTCGGGGTGAGCCCGCGCGGGGTGATCGCGCTGACCCGCGCCGCCTGCGCGTACGCGCTGACCGAGGGCCGGGGCTGGATCATGCCCGAGGACCTCAAGCTGCTGACCGGGCCGGTCTTCGCGCACCGCATCCTGCTCACCCCCGACGCGCAGATGCGTGGGGTCACCGCCGCTCAGGTGCTCGCCGAGTCGGTCGCCTCGGTACCGGTGCCGTTGCCGTCCGGGCACCTGGCCTCGGCCGCCGGCTGAGATCCGGGCTGGTCATGCGGATCACCTCCCGCGGCATCGGTCTGCTGGTCGCCGCCGCCGTCCTGTTGCTGCTCGGCGTCCGGTTCGACTACGCCGAGCTGACCGTGTTGGGTGTGACGGCCGTCGTGGCGGTGGTCTGCGGCTTCGGCCAGGCCCTCGGGCGCCCCCGGCTGGACACCAGCCGGGTGGCCGACCCTGACCGGGTCGGCCGGGGTGAGCCGGCGAGCATGACGCTGACCGTCCGCAACCGGGGACGACTGCGGGCGGCCAGCCTGATCGCCGAGGACCGCTGCGCCGGCCGATCGGTCCCGGTGCCGCTGCTGCGGTTGCGCCCCGGCCGGGACACCACGGTCAGCTATCCGGTGCCGACCGCCCGGCGCGGGGTCGTTCCGGTGGGCCCGTTGCGGATCACCGCGCGCGACGCGCTCGGCCTGGTGACCCTGGCCCGCTCGTCCGGCGGAACCGCCGAGGTGTGGGTGCATCCCCGGGTCCATCCGCTGGGCGCGGTGCCCGCCGGGGTGAGCCGCAGCATGGACGGCCGGCAGGACCGGGTGCCGCAGGGGTCGATCACCTTCGACACCCTGCGCGAGTACGTCGTGGGCGACGAGTTGCGGCGGGTCCACTGGCGCACCAGTGCCCGGGTGGGTGAGCTGATGGTGCGGGAACACGTCGACACCAGCCTGCCGCGGATCGTGGTGCTGCTCGACGACCGCGCCGCCGCCCACCCCCGGGTGGTCGACGGGGTGGCCGAGACGTTCGAGTCGGCGTGCGAGGCCGCCGCGTCGGTGCTGACCGCCGCGCACCGCGAGTCGCTGCCGGTGAGCCTGCTGCTGGTCACCGAGGCCCGGCCCGACCCGGCCGCGCCCACCGGCGCACTGGGTGGTAGGGCCGGCGCACCGCTCGGCACGGGCGCGTCGGGCAGTGCCGACGGTGCCACCGACGCGGCCGGCGGCGGGCCGGGGTCCGGCAGCGGGTTCCTCGACCGGCTCACCGCGGTGACCCTGCGGTCGGGGCAGGACGGCGTCGACGACCTGTCCAGCACCAGCAATCGGCTGCGCCAGGACCGGCTGGGCGACACCCTCGTGTTCCTCACCGGTCCCGGGGCCCGGGGGGCCAGAAGGCAGGGGGGGGCGTGGTGGGGGGGGGGCCCCCCCTGGGTGGGGGGGGGGTTTGGTGCCAAAGA
>NZ_JBTIXF010000075.1:0-31188 GCF_055793945.1 Plantactinospora sp. A48
AAAAAAGCCCCTCCCCCCCCCCCCCCCCTCCCTCCCCCCCCCCCCCCCCCCCCCCCCCCCCCCCCTCCCCTTCCCCCCCCCCCCCCCCCCCCCCCCCCCCCCCCCCCCCCCCCCCCCCCCCCGCCACGGTGGCCACCGTCAGCCGAGGGCGGCGAGGATCCCGTCCCACAGCCGGCTCCGCGCGGCGAGCGCGCTGTTCACCGTCTCCGCGCAGTCCCGCCACTTGCCGGCGTCGTCACCGCACAGGTCGGCGAGCATCTGCATGGCCATCGGGGTGTGTTCCTCCCCGTCGACCTCGATGTGCCGGGCCAGGTAGTCCACGAAGGTGTCCAACCGGCCGGCGCCGCTCTCGTTCACCTTCACGACCTGCTCGAACATGTCCGGGATCAGATCCTCCCGGCCGAACGCGAAGGCGGCGGCCTGGCAGTGCACCGGCGCCTCCTGGACGAAGCGCCAGGTGGTCCGGACGAACTCGGCCGACGGACCGGGCACGTTCGCGGCGGACAGCGCCACCGGAACGTCCGTACCACCGCGGATCAGCTCGATGAACCCGTCGATGGCGGTCCGGTCGGCGCCGGCCTGGGTCATGCCGTTCAGGTACAGCTCGAAGTGGCTGATGAAGCCGCCGTTCAGCTCGTCGCTCTCCTCGACCAGCACGATGTCGTTGATCAGGCGTCGACTGCCGGTCGGCCCGGTCGGCACCCACGGCAGCTGGACACAGGTCAGCGAGCGTTGCAGGGACTTGAGCAGGGACATGAAGTCCCAGACGGCGTAGACGTGGTGCTCCAGGAAGGTGACCACGGCGTCGTGCGAGCGCAGTGCGGCGTAGAGGGGATGGGCCACGACCGCGTCGCGGGCCGGCTTGATCTCACCCTTCAGCTTCTCGATCCCGGGATGGGTCTCACCCCACTCGTACCGTGACATCGGGTTCTCCTTCGTGTGGTGGCGGGCGACTCGTCGCGATGGATGGGTGACTCGTCGGGCGGAACGGGGTGGCTGGCCGGCGCTCAGTTCGCGCCGGTGAACAGGGTCGCGAACCGGGTCCGCAGCTCGCGCTTGAGCACCTTGCCGGTCGGCCCGAGCGGGAAGTCCTCCGGCGTACGGGCGACGCGCACCGCGGCCAGGGCCGCCAGGCCGGCCGCGGCGAGTTCCTTGTTGGCCCGCTCGAGGATCGCCTCGGTCGTCCAGCCGCCGGCGCCGGCCTGCAACCGGACGATCGCGATGGCCCGCTGCCCCTCGCCGGCCGGTCCGGGCACGCCGACCACGGAACAGTCCTGCACGACCTCGTCGCAGTCGGCCAGCAGCACCTCCTCGATGGGCAGGCTGTAGACCGGCCCGGCGATGGTGTCGATGACGTCCACTGTGCGGTCCAGGTGGTAGAAGTTGCCCTCGGCGTCGCGCCGGGCGACGTCGCCGGTGAGCCAGTACCCGTTCAGCTCGAAGCTGGCCGTCAACCGCGGGTTGTGCCAGTAACCGGGGGTCCGGGACGGGGTCTGCACGCCGAGCAGCCCGACCGTGCCGTCCGGCACCTCCGCCCCCGACTCGTCCAGCACGGCGGCCCGGGTGACCACCTCCAGGGGTTTGCCGACGCACCGGTCGTTGCGCGGCGTCTCGGGGGTGGTGACGCCGCCGAACAGCGCCATCCCCATCTCGGACGAACCGAGCCCGTCGATGAACTGCGACCCGGGCAGCGCCGCCTCGGTGGCCGCCTCGCTGGGCAGCAGCCAGGGCTTGATCAGCCCGGCCGGCCGCTCACCGAGCTGGACCAGCCGGCGGACGTGCCCGTAGTGCGCCGAGTCGCCGGTGTTGAACCACGAGTGGACCTTGGCCGCGCCGGCCACCGGCAGTTCGCCGGTGGCCAGCTCCACGAAGGTACGCGGGAAGGACGCCAGCATGGTGGGCTGGAACGCCTCCATCACCGGCTCGACCACCACCCGCCGCCAGTCCGCCATCACCACCACGGGCAGCCCCAGCAGCACGGCCGTGAGGAAGTAGCTGAGCCCGCCCGCGTGGGTGTGCGGCATCAGGGACATCAACCGGTCGTCCGGCTCGGCCGGGAAGCGGACCATCCGGGGCTCCTTGCCCGCCCAGAACTGCCGGTGGGCCAGCATCGTGGACTTCGGCGTGCCGGTGGTGCCGGAGGAGTGGATCAGCGCCACCACGTCGTCGGCGGCGTGCCGGTACGGGTACGCCTCGGGCAGCTCGACCGACGCGGCGTCGAACGCCTGAACCTCGGCGGCGAGGGCGAGGAACCGGGGCCGGCGCTGCGGGTCCGCCCGGTAGGCCGCGGCCAGCCGGGTGGTGTCGTCCGCCACCACCCCGACCACGCCGACGTGGTCGAGGTAGCGCAGCAGCACGTCCGGCCGCATCGCGTCATTGATCATCGCGGGGATCGCACCGAGGGCGGTCAGCGCGAGGAAGTGCAGCAGCGGCTCCAGGCCCTCGGCCACCACGATCCCGACCGGCTCGCCGGCCCGGACACCGTTCGACCAGTACCACTTGGCGTACCGGTCGCGCAGCGCCGCGAGGTCGACCAGGCTGTGGCCGCGCAGCGTGACGGCTCCCCGGTGGTCGGTGGCGTGGCTGTGAACGAAGGGCACCGACCGGTTCGGGTTGGCCTCCAGGGCGTACTGGAGGAAGTTGCCGGCGCCCAGGTCGGGCTCGGTCATGAACCGCTCGCGGACCGGGCGGGGGGCGACGGAGGTGGTTGCGGTGTCGGTCATCGTGAACTCCCGGAAAGCTGGTGGTGGAGGCGGATCTCGGCGGCCACCCGGTGACCAGACCGGATGGCACCCTCCATGAGCCCGAAGAACTCCGTGCTGGTCTCGGTGCCGGCCCAGTGCACGCGGCCGTGCGGGGTGTGCAGGTGCGGGCCCTGACGCGGCCAGTCGCCGGGACCGAACAGCGCCGCGTAGCAGCCACGGCTGTACTCCTCGTTGATCCAGTCGGTGATCTGGACCCGGTCCGGTTCGGGCAGCCCCGGGAAGATCCGGGCGGCCTGGGCCAGCACCGCCGAGGTCTGCCGCTCCGCCGGCAGCGCGGCGAACCGGTACGCCTCCGCGCCGGTGACGAAACCGGTGAGGATGCCGGCACCCGCGTCCGAGGGTGAGTCGTCCACCGTGGACAGCAGCGGACCGGTGGCGCTCACCGACCACCCGGACAGGCCCAGGTCCCGCCACAACGGCCGGGGATAGACCAGGTGGACCTTGATGGCGCAGCCGCGCGACGCCCGTCCCCCGGAGCGGGGCACCGGCAGCCCCGGGCGGTACTCGATCGCGTCGGCGAGCGCCGGCGGCACCGCCATGACCACGGCGTCGCAGCGCAGCGTGCCGGTCGCGGAGATCACCGTGGCGCCGTCCTCGTCCTGGACGACGGCCCGGACGGGTGTGCCGAGCCGGACCCGGTCGCCGAGGTCGTCGGCCAGCCGCTCGCCCAGCTGGTGGGCGCCGCCGGCCACCCGGCTCTCCTGCGCGCCGTCGGCGAAGGCGTTGAGGTATCGCAAGCCGCCCCCCGACCGCAGGTAGAACGCCATGTGCAGCACGGACACCTCGGCCGGGTCGGCGGCCATCATCTCGCCGAGGAAGAGCGGGAAGAACAGCCGGGCGTCGGGGTGGGCGAGGTGCCGGTCGGCCCACTCGGCGGCGGTCTGGGCGTCCAGGTCGGCCGCGTCCGGGGTCAACCAGGGTGCCTCCGGCCGCACCCGGTGGGTGAGGTCGTCCAGCCGGTCGAACAGGTCGCCGAGGGCCACCGCGTGCAGCGGCGGGAACCGGCCGTGCCGGGTGACCGCGCCGGTGCGCGCCTCCGCCACACCTCGGCTCCGGCTGCCCTCCGCTGGGAGTTCGTCGGCCAGGGCGAACCGGCTGTCCCCGCTGACCGTGGTGGGCACGGTCTTGAGCCCGACCTCGTCGAGCAGCGCGGTGAGCGCCGTGTGCCGGACCCCCAGGTATGCCGCACCGGCGTCGGCCCAGGTCCCGGGGGCGACCTCGATGCCGTACGTCCGGCCACCCACCCGGTCCCGCGCCTCCAGCACGGTGACGTCCGCGCCGTCGGCGACCAACCGGGTGGCGGCGGTCAGCCCGGCCAGCCCGGCGCCGACGACCACCACCCTCATGGCTGGGTGCTCGCGATCCGCTTGGCCAGCGTGCCCGGGGTGGGCGCCAGGAGGAAGTCGTCGAAGGACAGCTCGACCCCGTACGTCCGGGCCACCGCGCTGAGCACCCGGGTGGCCAGCAGGGAGTCCCCACCGGCGGCGAAGAAGTCCGACTCCGGCCCGATTTCGGGGGTCTCCAGCACCCGCCGGAAAATGTCCGAAATCCCGTCAATGATCATGCAGGGGCCTCCTTGGGTTGGTGGGTCGCGGCGTGGCGCCGGTGGGACGCCGCCCGGTCGACCTTGCCGCTGGGGGTGTAGGCGAGTTCGGAGACGATCGAGATCCGGCCGGGCACCAGGTGTCCGGGCACCCGGTCGGCCAGGAAGCCGCGCAGCTCGGCCGCCAGGCCCGGCGCGTCGGCGGCGGGTCGCGGCACCACGTACGCGGCGAGGGTGGTGCGGTCGGCGGCCCGCACTCCGACCACCGCCACGGCGGTGACCGCCGGGTGCGCGGCGAGCTGCGCCTCCACCTCGGCCGGGTCGACCCGGACGCCCCGGATCTTCACGGCGTTGTCGAGCCGGCCGGCGTGGATGAGCAGCCCGTCCGGCCGGCGCAGCACCCGGTCCCCGGTGCGGAACCACCGCATCCCGGCCGCCGCCCGGTCGTCCGCCCCGGTGGCGGCTTCCGGCCGGTCACCGGGTCCGGGCCGGTCGTCCGGCTCCGCCCCGCGACCGGCTCCGCCCGGCCCGTCGTCGAACCCGAACCGGTCGGCCGTCGCCGCCGGCAGGCCGAGATAGCCCAGCGCCAGCGCCGGCCCACCGATCAACAGTTCGCCGTCCGGGCCGATCCGCTCGCGTACGTGCGGCAGCGCCCGCCCGATCGGAATGGCCGGGTCCGGACCCTCGGCGTCGGCCCGGCTCCCGTCGGCTCTGGTCCCGGCGGCCCGGGTTCCGGCGTCGGTCCGGGTTCCGGCGGTCCCGGTTCCGGCGTCGGTCCGGGTTCCGGCGGCCCTGGTTACGGCGTTGGCGGCGACCGGTCCGTGCAGGTCCACCGCGTGGGTGATCAGGGTCGTCTCGGTGCAGCCGTACGTGTTCAGCAGCCGGATCCGGCCGGTGTCCAGCCGCCGCCAGTCGGCCAGCCGGGCCGGGCTGACCGCCTCGCCGCCGATCACCACCAGGCGCAGCCGCTCCGGCAGGGTGTCGTCGGATTCCGTGAGGTGCCGGACCAGTTCGTGCCAGTACGCCGTCGGCAGGTCCAGCACCGTGATCCGCTGCTGCCGCACCGCCCGCAGGAACCGGGGGAACGACCCGGTGTACGCCTCGTCGTCGAAGACCAGCGTGCCGCCGGTGGTGAGGACCGGCAGGATCTCCTCGAAGCAGGTGTCCCAGTTCAGCGAGGCGAACTGCAACACCCGGTCGGCCGGGGTGAGCCCGAACTCGGTCCGCAGCGCCGGAACGGTGCTGCCGATCGCCCGGTGCGGCACGGCGACCGGCTTGGGCGCACCGGTGGACCCCGAGGTGAACAGCACGTACGCGATCCCGTCCGGGTCCCGGGGCGGACCCGGCGGCCCGGGCTGGACCGTCGGGTCCGGAAAGGTGGGCCCGCCGGTCCGGCCGTGCTGGTCGCGGTCCGGCGGGTTCCCGGTCTCGGCGTCGGTGGCCGCCAGCTCGATCCGGCAGCCGGCGGCGGCCAGCATCGCCTGCTGGCGCACCGCCGGGAATCCCGGGTCCACCGGGCAGTAGGCGCCACCCGCCAGCCATGCCCCGAACAGGGCCGCCACGGTCCCGGGTCGCCGGGCGGTGCGGACCGCCACCGTGCCCGGGTGCGGTCCGAGCCGCGCGGCGACGCCGTGGGCCGCCGAGGCCAACCACGAGTAGCTCAGTATCCGTCGATTGTGGACAAAGGCGGGGCGGTCGGGATATCGCCGGACGACCTCCCCGAGCGCGTCTACGAGGTCGGAAATGGTGCCACCTCACCTACTGAACCTTTTCAACCTGAGTCTCGCGGCGCCCGCGCCGGCGACTTCGACCTCCGCCAACGTCGGACCGCGAGAAGGAGTTGGAAAGGTTCACTGGTTCCGCCGGAGAACGCGAGTCATCGTCACATCGGCGGCTGGGGATTCACTGCGGATTGGATGCGAATCCACCACACGCCACCGGTATCGGTGACGGACGATGCCGTAGCCACTCGTCAACGGTGTCCCGGTCGACGAGTTCGGCGCCGCAGGCCCGGGCGAACCGGTGGACGACCTCGGGGAAGTGGTAGCAACCCGGTCCGGCCTCGACCATCAGGTTCACCGCGATCAGCTCGTCCAGCAGCCGGCGGACCCGTCGGGCCGCCGGATCGCCCGGCGGAAGGCCCGCCCGGACGCACACCGTGGCGCCCCGTTCCAGGCCCAACCGCCCGAACAGGTACGCCGCCGCCGGGCTCAGCGCGCGGTACGCCGCCCGCAGCGCCGTCCGCAGCCCACCGGGGCCGCCGAGCAGGGCCTCGTCGGCCCCCTCGCTGAGGTCGTCGAGAAACGAACCGACCGGCTGACCGGCGCGCTGCGCCAGCGCGGTGCCGACCAGCCGGAGGGCCAACGGGTGCCCGCCGCACCAGCGCAGCAGTCGCGGCGCGGCCGGGTCCCGGAGCCGGTCCGTCCCGACGATCCGAGCCAGCAGGTCACCCGCGGCGGCCGTACCGAGCGGGGCGAGCGGCCTGGTACGGACCGCGTGATGCCCGGCCAGCCCGCCGAGCCGGAGCCGGCTGGTCACCACCAGCTGGCTCGACGAACTGGTCGGCACCAGCGGCAGCAGCTGGTCCACCGAGTTGGCGTCGTCGGCGACCAGCAGCAGCCGCCGGTCGTTGACCAGCGTGCGGTAGAGCGCGGCCCGCTCGTCCAGGTCGGCCGGCAGGTCACCGCGGGCCACCCCGAGGGCTACCAGCGCGGCACCGACCGCGGCCCGCCCGGACAGCGTCCGCGCCGGGTCCCGGCCGTGCAGGTCGACGAAGATCTGACCGTCCGGGAAGTCGCCGGCCACCGAACGCGCCCAGCGGACGGCCAGGGCCGTCTTGCCGATCCCACCGAGGCCCGAGATCAGCAGCACCCGCGGCTCGTCGCCGGGCTCGCGCAGCGCCCGGGTCAACTCGGCCAGCTCGGCGCCGCGGCCGGTGAAGTGGCCGACCCCCGGCGGGAGCTGGGCGGGTATCCGGACCACCGGCCGGGCGGGACCGGCGGCGGCCGCCGTCCCGGTCGGCCGCTCCGGGTCACCGCGCAGGATGCTGGCGTGCAGCCGGCGAAGGTCGGCACACGGGTCGCTGCCCACCTCGGCGGCGAGCCGGTCCCGCGTCGCCTGGTAGACCCGCAGCGCGTCGGCCTGCCGGTCGGACCGGTACAACGCCAGCATCAGCTGGCCGGCCAGCCGCTCCCGCAGTGGGTGCGCCGCGGACGTCGCCGCCAGCTCGCCCACCAGGTCGGCGTGCCGGCCGAGCTCCAGCTCCGCGGCGAACCGGTACTCCAGCAGGCCGATCCGCAGCTCCGCGAGCCGGGCCCGGTCGAGTTCCACGCCGGGGGCGGAGACGCCGTCCAACGGATCGCCGCGCCACAGGTCCAACGCGGCCCGCAGGTGCCGGGCCCGGTCGGCCGCCGTGTCGGCGGCCCGGGCGGCCCGTACCAGCTCGTCCAACTGACGTACGTCGGTGCCGCTGGTCAGCGGGTCGAGCAGATATCCCGGGTGCTTCGTGACAATGACGTCGCCGAACTTCCGGCGGAGTTCGGAAATCAATCCCTGGACCCTCGACCGAGGTGCCGCCGGCGGACGCTGATTCCATAGAGAATCAATTAGTCGATCCGTCGAAACCACCGTAGTGTCGGATAGTGCCAGAACGGCGAGTACGTTTCTCTGCAGTGGCGACAACGAGACTGCGACCCCGGAGACGACCGCCTCGGTCGGCCCGAGGAGGAGCAGGTTCAGCATGGTGGAACCCCCAACGGTTTGGACGGACTGCCATCCAAGCGCGGGAACCGCCGATTATTCACTGGTTGCCGAACGGGCGTGTCCAGGCTATCGGAGCGCATCGGGTCGGCTCTGGCGGAGTGTCTTCGGAGCGCCTTTCTCAAGAAAGGTGAGCATATGAGCCGACAATTACCTCAGGACCTTCGTGATCCGGGCAGTTCCCTATTTTGGTAATCTTTCACGGTGCGGCTGCCCGTCGCGCCCGCTGGCCGGCGAATTCGTACCCACGGGTCTGGGTCACCAATTCGTGGGTTTGTTTCCGAGCCCCGGATCGGTACGCTGGCGGCGGCCCGGCGGGCCCGTCGATCGCCGACGGTCCCGGCCTGGCCGGGCCGGTTCGGGGTGGAACGGGATGGGCATGATCGAGCAGGTGCTGCCACGCGGCGTCGCGTCCGCCGAGGCGTTCGAGGATCCGGACGAGGCGTATCTCTTCCCGGCCGAGGCGGCCGTCGTGGCCGGTGCCGTGGACAAGCGGCGCCGCGAGTTCACCACGGGCCGCCACCTGGCCCGCAAGGCGCTCGCGGCGCTCGGGATCGCCGCCGTTCCGCTCCTGCCGGGGCCGCGCCGCGAGCCGGGATGGCCGGCCGGGGTGGTCGGCAGCATCACCCACTGCGCCGGGTACCGGGCCGCCGTGGCGGCGGCCGAAACCACCCTGGTGACGGTGGGCATCGACGCCGAGCCGAACGAGCCACTGCCCGACGGCGTCCTCAACCACATCACGTTGCCGGACGAACGGGACCAGCTCGGCCGGTTGGCCGCGGACCGGCCGGACGTCCACTGGGACCGGCTGCTGTTCTGCTGCAAGGAGGCGGTCTACAAGGCGTGGTATCCGGTCACCCAGCGGTGGCTGGGCTTCGAGGAGGCGCTGATCACGATCGACGCCTCGGCCGGCACCTTCCACGCCCGGTTGCTCGCCCAGGCGGAGCTTCCGGACGGCGAGCCGCTCACCGAGTTGCCGGGCCGCTGGTTCGTCGACCGGGACATCCTGGTGACGGCGGTCGCCGTACCCGCCGAGCCCTGACCGGCCCGTCCGGACCCGGACCCGGTCCGGACCCGGTCTGAACCCGAACCCGGTCTGAACCCGAACCCGGTCTGAACCCGGACCCGGTCGGACCGGATCGGTGGGGCGCCGATCCGGTCCGGCGCCTCAGACGATCAGGTTGAGCAGCAGGATGCCGAGGAAGCCGATCACCGAAATGATCGTCTCCATCACCGACCAGCTCTTGATGGTCTGCCCGACGGTCAGCCCGAAGTACTCCTTCACCAGCCAGAAGCCGGCGTCGTTCACGTGCGAGAAGAACAGCGAGCCGCAGCCGACGGCCAGCGCGAGCAACGCGACGCCCGGCCGGTCCAGGGTCTGCGCCAGCGGGGCCACGATGCCGGCGGCGGTGATCGTGGCGACCGTGGCCGAGCCGGTCGCCACCCGGATCCCGACCGCGACCAGCCAGCCCAGCAGCAGGGGTGACAGGTTCGCCCCCTTCGCCGCGTCGGCCACCATGTCGCCCACGCCCGCGTCGACGAGCACCTGCTTGAAGCCGCCACCGGCCGCCACGATCAGCAGGATGCCGGCGATCGCCGGCAGCGAGCCGCCAAGCACCGCCGAGACCTGCGAGCGGTCGAAGCCGGCCTGCCGGCCGAGGGTGAACATGGCCACGATGACGCCCGCGAGCAGGGCCACGATGGGGGTGCCGACGATGTCCAGCGTCTCGCGGCCCGCGGTGCCCTCGGTCAGGGTCAGCTCGCCGACGGCCCGCAGCAGCATGAGCACCACCGGCAGCAGCACGGTCAGCACGGCCGGCCAGAAGGCGGGGGTACGGCGCGCCGGGGAGGTCTCCGTGCCCGAGTCGTCCACCGGCGAACCGGGCCGGCCGGTGCCCGGATTCACCAGGTCGTCGTCGGTCAGCAGGTCGCCGTCGGAGTCGGTCCGGTCGGTGCCGGTGCCCGGCTGCCGCCCGGTGGTCCCGGCCACGCCGCCCCGGTCGGTCGCGTCGACCCGGTCACCGGCGTCGCGCCGGGTCGGCAGCAGCGCCTCGGGGGCGGTCGCCGGGACGTACCGGGCGATCAGGTTGCCGAACAGCGGCCCCGCCACGATCACCGTGGGGATCGCCACCAGCAGGCCGAGGGCCAGGGTCAGGCCGAGGTCCGCGTTCAACGCCGATATCGCCACCAGCGGGCCCGGGTGCGGCGGGACCAGGCCGTGCAGCACCGACAGGCCGGCCAGCGCCGGGATGCCGACGCGCATCAGCGGTACGTCCGTGCGCCGCGAGACCAGCAGCACGATCGGTACCAGCAGCACGACGCCGACCTCGAAGAACAGCGGCAACCCGATCAGCGCGGCCACCCCGGCCATCGCCCACGGCAGGGCGGACCCGGAGACCCGGCTGACCACCCGACCCACGATCCCGTCGGCGCCACCCGACTCGGCGAGCAGGCCGCCGATCATCGCGCCGAGCGCGATCAGCAGGCCCACGCTGCCGACCGTCGACCCGACACCGTCGGTGAACGACTTGATCATCTTTTCCGGTGCGAGCCCGGCGACCACGCCCAGCACCGCGGCGCCGAGGATCAGCGACAGGAACGGGTGCACCTTGCCCCAGGCGATGAGTACGACGACCGCGGCGATGCCCAGCAGCGCGGCGGCGATCAGTTGACCGTCACCGGCTCGGGCGGCGGCCTCGGCGGCGAACTGGGTCACGGATATCACGACCTTCCTCGACGGCCGTCCCGGACGGACGGTCGGTCATCCGGTGGACGGCGGGTGCGTGGTGAACCGGCGCAGCGCCTCGTACGTCGGGCCGAGCGCGTCGTACAGCTGCGCGAACAGCGGCAGCAGCTCCGCGTAGGTGGCGCTGGCCGCCGGATCCGGGTGGACGGTCTCGGCGATCTCGACCAGGTCGGCGGCGACGTCCACCGACGGGATCAGCCCCAGCGCCTGCATGCCCAGCAGCGCGGCACCGAAGCTGGAGCCCTCGTGTCCGGCCGGGAAGGACACCTCGGTGCCGAGCGCGTCGGCCAGCATCTGCCGCCACAGCGGGCTGCGGGCGAAGCCGCCGCTGGCCCGCACCTCACGTACCTCGTTGCCCGCCGCGCGTACCGAGTCGAGCACCAGGGCGAGCTGCTGGCACACGCCCTCCAGGGCGGCCCGGACCAGGTGCTCGCGCCGGTGCGCGTTGGTCAGCCCCACGTACGCGCCGCGGGGCAGCGCGCTCCAGTGCGGCGCCCGCTCGCTGAGCAGGTACGGCAGCATGAGCAGGCCGTCGGAACCCGCCGGCGCCCGGGCGGCCAGTGCCAGCAGCTCCTCCTCGGGGTGCTCGCCCAGGTCGGGGGCGAGGGCCTCACCGGCCCAGTTGAGCACGATGCCGCCGTTGTTGATGGCGCCGCCCACCGTCCAGCGGTCCTCGGTGAGGGCGTAGCAGAACACCCGGCCCTGCCGGTCCACGGCGGGCCGTTCCACCATCACCCGGATGGCGCCGCTGGTGCCGATCGAGCAGGCCGCCACGCCCGGTCGCACGGCCCCGAGGCCGAGGTTGGCCAGTGGGCCGTCACCGGCGCCGACCACGACCGGGGTCTCGGCGGGCAGCCCGGTACGCCGGGCGGCCTCCGCGGTCAGCCCGGGTAGCACGGTCGTGGTGGGTACCAGCCGGGGCAGCTGGTCGGGCCGGATCCCGGCGATCCGCAGCGCCTCGGCGTCCCAGGCCAGCCGGTGGATGTCCAGCAGGCCGGTGCCCGAGGCGAGCGAGTGGTCGGTGACCAGGTCGCCGCAGAGCCGGCGCAGGACGAGGTCCTTGATCCCGACCCAGTGCCGTACCCGGCGGAACAGCTCGGGCTGCTCCTGGGCGAACCACACCAGCTTGGGCAGCGGCGCCATCGGATGCAGCGGGGTACCGGTCCGGCGGTGCAGTTCCAGCCCGCCGGGCGCGGCGCGCAGCCGCTCCGCCTGCGCGCTGGCCCGCGAGTCGGCCCAGGTGACCGAGGCGGTCAGCGGAGCGCCGTCGTCGTCGAGACCGATCACGCTGTGCATCGCGCTGCTGAACGACAGCCCGGCCACCGGCTCGGTTAGCTCGGCCGCCACGCTACGGATGCTCTCCACCACGGCGTCGTGGATGAGGTACGGGTCCTGTTCGGCGAAGCCCGGCTGCGGTTCGTCCAGCGGGTAGCCGATCGAGTGGGTGGCCAGCGGCCGGCCGGTCACGTCGTACGCCACCGCCTTCGTGCTGGTGGTGCCCAGGTCGACGCCGATCACCACACCGGACCGCCGAGGGCTGGGGGAACCGCCGCCGCTCATCGTCGTCCATCCCTCCTGGCCGGCCTCGCTCCTGGCCGGTGGGCCGCAGCCGCGACGCCGCCCGGCTGGGCCGACGTTACCCAATGCCCGACCGGACCGCCGGGTACGCCGGTGGACCGGCACCCGTCCCCGGTCGGCTCCATCGGAGCGCGGGCGGATCTCGGCCGGCTTCGCGGGGGAGGGGCCCTTCCTTCCGGCTCAGGGGGCGCGCCGGCGGCCGACGTGCCGGGGGCGACGGCGGACGGCGAGCAGTACCAGCAGCAGCGCCAGCCCGCCGAGCGCCACCGCGACGGAGACCAGGACCAGCCGGGACGGACCACCGGCGCCGGACGGATCAGCCCGGATCGCCTGGACGGCACCGGTGTCGGGCGCCGCCGACGGGGTCGGGGTGGCATCGAGTTCGCCGGGCTCCACCAGTCGGCCCACCGAGGCGTCCGCGGGCTGCCGGAAGCCCCAGTCCAGTAGCGCGGCGCCCTGCTGCCAGCCGCGCTGCGGTCGGGCCTCGGCACCGAGCAGCGTGACCACCAGGCGTCGCCCGCCGCGTTCCGCGATGCCCACGTAGGTGTGCCGGGCCAGCGTGGTGAAGCCGGTCTTGCCGCCGAGCCCGCCGCGATAGCGGAACAGCAGCTGGTTCTCGTTCTGGATCTGGAAGCCGTTCCCGGCGCCGGGCGGCTGGGCCGGCATCCGGGCCGTGCGGGCGGAGTCGTACCGGCGGAAGTTCTGGTCACCGAAGCACGCCCGCGCGATCAGCGCCAGGTCGTACGCGCTGGTGAACTGGCCCCGACCGTCGAGGCCCGACGGTGTGGCGGCGTGGGTCTGCCGGGCACCGAGCCGCCGCGCCTCGGCGTTCATCGCGGCGACCGTCCCGGAGACGCCGGCCGCGCCACCGCCGAGCCGGGCCAGCACGTTGGCCGCGTCGTTGCCGGAGTTGAGCAGGAGGCCGAGCCACAGCGTCTCGATGGTGTAGTGGCCGCCCACCACCAGGCCGACGGCCGAACTGCCCCGCTCGAAGTTCAGATCGTCACGGGTCACCGTGATGGTCTGTTTCGGGTCCAGCCCGGGCAGTACGGTCGCCGCCAGCAGCAGCTTCTGGGTACTGGCCGGCAGGCCGTACTCGTGCGGCCCGCAGCCGCCGAGCACCGCCCCGGTGTTCAGGTCGGCGACCAGCCAGGAGGTGGCGGTGACCGCCGGTGGCCGGCTCGCGCCGGACGGTACGACGAGCCCGTCGGTGGCCAGCGCGGGGCCGCCGACCGCGCGGGCCGTGGGGTCGTCCGGCGGTACGGCGGGTCTGGGCGGGCGACTCACCGGCGGCGACACGGTTGGACACGGCACGTCCGAGACGGCGGCGACTACCGGTGCCGGGGCGGAGAGGGCGAGCAGGGTACCCGTGAGGGCGGCGAGGAGGCGCCGGAACCTCATACGCACCAACCGTTCATGGCCAAGCAGGGTAGCCGGACGCGCCACCGGCGCGCACCGTGGGCCCCCGGCGGGTCATCCGCGACCGGCCGGTGGGTGGCGGGTCGGCGCGGCCGACCGGCGGGTGGCCGGCCGGCCGCGACCGGTCGGTGCGCGGTCAGGCCGTACGGACCGCGATCAGCGACTTCGTGAGACCGGCCAGCCGCTCCGACCGGATGGTGGCGTCGGGGAACAGGTAGCGCATCTCGGCCCGCCCGATCAGCTCGGTGGTCAGCACCTGCCGCATCGCCAGGTCCCACGGCTTGCCGGGGGTGTAGGCCAGCGGCCACCGGCGGGCCATCAGCACCCGCGCCGGTACCGGCAGGAACTGCATCCCGGGTGCCACCCAGTGCGGTTCGATCGGGAAGTACCGGTACGGGGTCTGCACCCAGTACCGGGGAGCGACCTCGCGGATCGACTCCGCCATCCGGCGTCGTCGCTCGTGCCCGCCGACGTGTTCCAGCACGCTGTTGCTGAACACCAGGTCGTACCGGCGGTCCCGGATCCGGGCCGGCAGTTCGCAGGCGTCGGCCCGGTCGGACTCGGCCCACTCGGGCAGCTCGGCGGGGGACGGCTCCAGGTTGACCAGATGTACGTGCGCCGGCCGGACCGGCGCGTCGGCCCAGCTCGCGGCCCGGCCGCCGAGGTCCAGGACCGTCATCGCGGCGAGATCGGGAAATGTCTCGGCCAGCCAGGCGGCGCGACGGGCGCGCCGCTTCCCCCCGTACGACGTCGGTGAGTCGACCAGTCGGCTACGCAGTGTTCGTAGGGGCATCCGTTGATAATGCGGATAGCTGGATGCCGATGTCATCCGCCGATCATCCGGTCCGTGCGGCCGGCCACCGGTCCCGATGGTCCGCCCGGACCGTCCGGCTGGGCCTGCCTGGCCGTTCACCCGATCATGGCTGTCCGTCCGGAGCCTGGGATTCGCGTCAACCGCTTATCCCGGCGAGAGTGGGCGGGAGAGACATCTCGACTGCGGTCCGCATGGAGGTGTATACCTTGCGTACGAATTTCTGCCCGACACAAGGGGATCAAACGGACAAAAGACTCGGATATCTTTGACCAAGATCTTTCGATGGGTGTGACACGTCTCGCAGTCAACGGTGACCGACCTGTTATTAATTCGATGCCTCAGGCCATTTCGGCGAAACCTCGGGCCGGCTAGCGTTTCGGCCACCGCACTACCCCGGACCTGCGTCTGGGGCCGGTCGGATGGTGTCGTTGTCCGGAGTGGAGGTGACGTGGGTGGAACCGTTGCGTACGGGTCCCGATTCGACCAGACTCGATGAGCCGCCAGCGGCCGTGGAGGTGGTCGCACCGGTACCGCAGCAGCGGGTCGCGACGGTGAGCAAGTCGCCGACACGGATCGCCTTCGAACGCCTGCGCCGGGACCGGGTCGCGATGACCTGCGCCGGCATCTTCCTGTTCTTCGTGCTGATCGCGATCTTCGCGCCGCTGCTGGCGAAGATCGAGGGTCAGGACGTCAGCAGCCTGCACCAGGACCTGACCGACTCCTTCGGCTTTCCGACCGTCGGCCTCACCGCGGACCACTGGTTCGGGGTCGAGCCGCGGCTGGGCCGGGACCTGTTCGCCCGCTGGGTCTACGGTGCCCGCCCGTCACTCGTGGTGGCCGGCTCGGTCACCGTGCTGACCACCATCGTCGGGGTGATCGTCGGTCTGATCGCCGGCTTCGCGGGCGGCTGGGTCGACCGCGTCCTGTCCTGGGTCATCGACTTCGTGCTGAGCCTGCCGTACCTGCTGTTCGCGATCGCCACCTCCGGCGTGCTGGTGGCCCTCCTCGGCGGCGCCGAGGGCGCCTCGGCCGAGGAGGTGAGCCGGATCCGGTTCATCTCGCTGATCACCGTGCTGTCCTTCTTCGGCTGGGCCGGCCTGGCCCGGCTGATCCGCGGTCAGGTGCTCTCGCTGCGCGAACGGGAGTTCATCGCGGCGGCGAGGGTGCTCGGTGTGCCGACCCGCAAGGTGCTGTTCAAGGAGCTGCTGCCGAACCTGGTGGCACCGATCATGGTCTCGGTGTCGCTGGCCCTGCCGAGCTACATCGTGGCCGAGGCGGGTCTCAGCTTCCTGGGGGTCGGGCTGGTCGAGCCCACCCCGTCCTGGGGCCTGACCATCACCTTCGCCCAGAACTGGTACCGCGCCGACCCGCTCTACCTGTGGATCCCGGTCGCCGGTATCACCATCCTGGTGCTGGCGCTGAGTCTGCTCGGCGACGCCGTCCGGGACGCCTTCGACCCCCGTACCCGCCGTTGACGGCACCCCCCGTTTCACCAAGAAAGGGAGCAACTGTGAGGCGACTCAATGTGGCCGTGGCGGCCTGTGCCGCCATAGCCCTCGGGGTGGCGGGCTGTGGCAGCCCGTCCTCCAACAACAACTCGGGCAAGGACGACGGCCAGGGCAAGATCACCCAGGCCGAGAGCGCGGTCGACCCGACCGCCAAGGGGCCGGCGCCGGAGGTCCCGGGCGCGAAGAAGGGCGGGACCATCACCTCCCTCTCGGAGACGACGCCCAGCACCTTCGACCCGACGAACATCTACTACGTCGACGGTAGCGAGATCGGCAAGCTGGTCTTCCGGACGCCGACCCAGTTCGCCATCCGGAACGGCAAGCCGGTGCTGGTGCCGGACCTGACCGACCTGGGCACGCCGTCGGCCGACAAGCTGACCTGGACCTTCAAGATGCAGTCCGGGATCAAGTACGAGGACGGCACCGAGGTCAAGGTCGAGGACCTGGCCTACGCGATCAAGCGGTCCTTCGCGCACGACGTCTACTCCGACGGCCCCGCCTACCAGCTGTCGACGTTCAAGGACAGCGACACGTACAAGGGCCCGTACAAGAGCGGCGACGCCTACTCCGGCGTGGAGACCCCGGACGCCACCACCCTGGTGGTCCACCTCAAGGTGGCGTTCAACGACCTGCCGTTCTTCATGTCCTTCCCGATGTTCACGCCGATCCCCAAGGCGAAGGACACCAAGCAGGACTACGGCAACCACCCGCTGGCCACCGGCCCGTACATGTTCGACAGCTACACCCCGGGCGCGGAGCTGAAGCTCAAGAAGAACCCGAACTGGGACGCCAACACCGACGCGGTCCGGCACCAGTACCCGGAGGCCTGGGACTTCAAGTTCGCCCAGGAGCTTGTGAAGAGCCAGCAGCAGGTGCTGAACAGCAACGGCACGGACGCCAACGCTTTCCAGTACCAGAACGTCGACACCACGCTGCTGCCGCAGTTGCAGGGTGACAAGGCCAGCCAGCTGATCCGCGGGCAGAGTCCCTGCACCATCGTCATCCAGATGGACACCCGCAAGATCCCGCTGGAGGTCCGCAAGGCGATCGCCACGGCCTACCCGTTCGACCAGACGTACAAGGCCGCCGGCCTGAACGACTACAGCGCGGAGCCGGCCAGCACGATCCTGCCGCCGAGCATCCCGGGCTACAAGAAGTACGAGCCGCAGCCCGGCCTGAGCGGCAAGGGCCCCGGTGACCCCGCCGCCGCCAAGAAGATGCTGGAGGCCGCCGGCAAGGTCGGCTTCGAGCTGAAGTACTACTACGACAACACCAAGCCGATCCCGCAGCAGGTGAGCGCGATCCGGGCCGAGGCGCTGACCAAGGCCGGCTTCAAGGTCACCCCGATCGGTGTGGCCACCGCCGAGCTGCGCTCCAAGGTCGGCGACTACAAGGCCCCGGTGAACATGGACCAGTCGCCGCGGGGTTGGTGCTCCGACTGGCCGTCCGGCGGTAGCTGGATGCCGGTGCTGTTCCGCTCGCAGAGCATCGACGAGGGCCAGAGCTGGGGCATGCTCCAGGACCCGGCGCTGGACAAGAAGATCAACGACGTCGCGGGCCTCCCGGTCGAGGAGTCCACCAAGCAGTGGGCCTCCCTGGACGAGGAGATCATGAAGCAGTACCCGGTGCTGCCGCGGTACTACGACAAGATGGCCGTGCTCGTCGGCACGAACATCGGCGGCGCCGAGGGTGACGCCACCATGGGCCTGCCCTTCTTCGTCAACATGTACCTGAAGAACGGCAGCTGACGCTCCGGCTTCCAGCCGGGCAGACGTCCGATCCACGGTTGTCCGGCCGGCGCCCCACGGCGCCGGCCGGGCCACCGGCCCCATCCCCCCAGGTGCCAACCGATCCCCCCATCGGACCTTTGGACAGAAAGTGAGGAGCTGGCGGTGCTCCTGTACATCCTCCGACGGTGCGTGAGCGCGATCTCCGTGATCGTCGTGACCCTGATCGCCAGCTTCGCGCTGTTCTTCCTGGCGCCCACCGACCCGGCGGGCACCATCTGCGCCAACAAGTGCACCCCGGAACGGGTGGAGTTCATCCGCCACAGCCTCGGCCTGGACCTACCGGCCACCGAACAGATCTGGCTCTACCTCAAGGGCATCGTGGTCGGTCGGGACTTCGGCGGCGAGGGCGCCATCCTGCACTGCGCCGCGCCCTGCCTCGGCTACTCCTACACCCTGGGCCAGCCGGTGACCAAGCTGCTCGCCCAGGCGGTGCCGGTGACCGTCTCCGTGGTGCTCGGCGGCGCCGTCGTCTTCCTGCTGGTCGGCATCCTGAGCGGCACCATCGCGGCGCAACGTCGGGGTACCACGCTGGACCGGGCGGTGGTGGCCGGCACCCTCACCCTCAGCTCGGTGCCCTACTTCGTGGTGTGCCTGATGGTGGCGCTCTACGCCACCACCTTCCTGCCCAACCCCCAGTACACCTCGCTGATCCAGAATCCGTTGGCCTGGGCGAGTGGCCTGATCGCCGCGTGGCTCACCCTCGGCATCTACAACTCGGCCTCCTACACCCGGTACTCCCGCGCCTCCATGATCGAGTCGTTGGGGGAGGACTACGTGCGAACCGCCCGCGCCAAGGGCATCAGCGAGCGCCGGGTGGTCTACCGGCACGGCCTGCGCGCCGCGCTCACCCCGGTGGCCACGATCTTCGGTATCGACCTGGCCTTCCAGATGAGCGGCGCCATCTTCACCGAGCGGATCTTCGGGCTGAACGGGCTCGGCGTGCTCACCCTGAACGCGTTCGGCCAGTACGACCTGCCGGTGCTGATGGGCGGCGTGCTGATCGGCGCGACCGTGCTGGTGCTGATGAACCTGGTCGTTGACATCCTCTACACCATCCTCGACCCCCGGGTACGGCTCGGATGACGCGGCCAGCGCGCACCCAGGTATCCGCGGGAAGCGCCGGCCCGGTCCGGCGGTCAGAGCGTAAGGCGGCAGCATGAGCGACGAGACGGTGTCCCAGACCCCGGCCCCGGTGGCGCGTGGCCCGCAGACGGTGGTCCGGGGCCGGCGGGAGCAGACCGTCGGTGCGGCGGCGAGCGACGACTTCCTGCGGGTGAGCGACCTGCGGGTCACGTTCCCCACGGCTGACGGCCTGGTGCAGGCCGTGCAGGGGCTGAGCTACTCGCTGCCGTTGGGTCGCACCCTGGCGATCGTGGGCGAGTCCGGCTCCGGCAAGAGCGTGTCGAGCATGGCGATCATGGGGTTGCACGACCCGAAGAACACCCGGATCTCCGGCTCGATCAGTCTCGGTGGCACCGAGATAGTCGGGATGCGCCCCGAGCAGCTGCGCAAGCATCGTGGCTCGGTCGCCGCGATGATCTTCCAGGACCCGCAGTCGTCGCTGCACCCGTTCTTCACGGTCGGCAACCAGATCATCGAGGCGTACCGGGCCCACCACGACGTGTCCAAGAAGGTGGCCCGGGAGCGGGCCGTCGACATGCTCGGCCGGGTGGGCATCCCCAACCCGCGCCGGCGGCTCAACGACTTCCCGCACCAGTTCTCCGGCGGCATGCGGCAGCGCGCCATGATCGCCATGGCGCTGGTGAACGACCCCAAACTGCTGATCGCCGACGAGCCCACCACGGCGCTCGACGTGACGGTGCAGGCGCAGATCCTCGACCTCATCGCCGACCTGCAACGCGACTTCGGCTCCGCGGTCATCTTCGTCACCCACGACCTCGGGGTGGTGGCCGAGATCGCCGACGACGTGCTGGTGATGTACGCCGGCCGGGCCGTCGAGTACGGTCCCGCGCACAAGGTGCTCGGCACGCCGCTGCACCCGTACGCGTGGGGCCTGCTGGAGAGCATCCCCGCGCTGTCCGGCGACCCGCAGCCGCTGCACCCGATCCCCGGCTCACCGCCCAGCCTGCTCAACGTGCCGAGCGGCTGCCCGTTCCACCCGCGCTGCGAGTTCCGCAGCCGGGTGCCGGGCGGACTGTGCAAGACCGAGGTGCCCGAGCTGATCCCGCGGACCGCCGACATGTCCCGGTCGTCCCGGTGTCACCTCGACAACCCCGACCGGGTCTTCGAGACCGACGTCCTGCCCCGGCTGCCGTAAAGGACCTGCGACGATGACGACCGTCACGATTGAGGCCGGGGGATCCCGGTCCGACTCCGGCGTTCCGAAGACGCCGGGCGCCCCGCTGCTGGAACTCAGGGACCTCGTCATGCACTTCGACGTGCGGGGCGAGGGCCTGCTGCGCCGGGCGGCCAACAAGGTGCAGGCCGTCGACGGGGTGTCGTTCAGTCTGGCCGAGGGCGAGACGCTGGGCCTGGTCGGCGAGTCCGGTTGCGGCAAGTCCACCACGGCCCGGCTGATCACCCGGCTGCTCAAGCCGACCAGCGGCCAGATCCTCTACCAGGGTCACGACATCGCGAACCTGTCCGAGAAGCAGCTGCGGCCGTACCGCCAGGAGATCCAGCTGATCTTCCAGGACCCGTACTCGTCGCTGAACCCGAGGCACACCGTCGGCACCATCGTCGGCACGGCGCTGCGGACCCACAACATGGTGCCGAAGAACCGCGAGCTGGCCCGGGTGCAGGAACTGCTGGAGGTGGTCGGCCTCAACCCCGAGCACTACAACCGGTATCCGCACGAGTTCTCCGGCGGGCAGCGCCAGCGCGTCGGCATCGCCCGCGCCCTCGCCGCCCGCCCGAAGGTCATCGTCGCGGACGAGCCGGTCAGCGCGCTGGACGTCTCCATTCAGGCCCAGGTGATGAACCTGCTGGAGGAGCTACGCAAGGAGTTCAACATCGCGTTCGTCTTCATCGCCCACGACCTGGGCGTGGTCCGGCACTTCTGTGACCGGGTCGGCGTGATGTACCTCGGCAAGATGGTGGAGATCGGGCCGCGCGACGCGATCTACGAGGGGCCGCAGCACCCGTACACCCAGGCCCTGCTGTCCGCGGTGCCGGATCTGAACCTCGCCCGGGGTGCCGAACCGAAGTCCCGGATCCGGCTCGTCGGCGACGTGCCGAGCCCGATCAACCCGCCGTCCGGATGCCGGTTCCGCACCCGCTGCTGGAAGGCCGAGGAGATCTGCGCCGAGGTCGAGCCGCCGTTGGACGAGAAGGCCCCGCACCAGCGGGCGGCCTGCCACTTCGCCGAGGCCCGGCAGGTGACCGCGGAGCTGCCGCCGGCTGACTGACGACCCCCGGGCGGACCGCCCGGAAAGAACACGCACGGCGCGATCCTGGTACGCACCGCCAGGATCGCGCCGTGCGTCGTTCACGGCCTGACACCTCCGACCGTCGGGCGGAAGCCGCCCGGTCAGCGGTCGGCCGTCAGCCGGGCATCGGCGGCGGTCGAGCCGGTCCGGTCGCCGACCGCCTCGCAGACACCCGCCGCGTCAGACCACAACCGGCGGGCCTCGTCGAGGCGGTCGAGCTCCCGGGCGGCGTCACCGAGATAGAGCAGGGTACGGCCGAGCCCGGCCGTCGGTCGCCACCGTTCGCGCAGCCGGCGGCTCTCGGCCAGCAGCTCCTCGGCCAGCTCGGCCCGGCCCGGTGAGCTGATCAGCAGGCTGGCGCCGGCGTTGAGCAGCGCGGTGGCCCGGGCCGGCAGGTCGACGACCGTTTCGTACTCCCGCAGCGCCGCCTGCCAGGTCTGTGCCGCGTCGAGATGTTCACCGAGCCGGGTCTGCACCAGGATCAGGTTGGTCAGCGCGGCGGCGTACCCCCGGGACTCACCGAGGGAGCGGAACGAGTTGGCGGCGCGGACCAGGTGCCGCTGCGCCCGATCGAGGTCGTCCCGGGACAGGTGCGCGGCGCCCAGCCCCAGGTCCGTGAGGGCGTGACCGGTCCGGTCCAGCGTCGAGCGGTGCCGGCGGGAGACCTCCAGCTGCTCGATCGCCTCGTCCACCCGGCCCTGGTCGAGCAGGGCCAGCCCGAGGTTGTAGCGGGACTGGGCGCTGCCCCGGTGCCGGCGTTCCGCGACCGCCGAGTGCAGCACGTCGACCGCGCCCCGGGGGTCGCCCCGGCGGCGGCGCAGCACCCCCAGCTCGTTGTGCGCCCAGCCCGCGATCCGGGGCTCGTCACCGGCGGTCGAGGTGGCCAGCACGTCCCGGCAGACGGCCGCCCACTCGTCGAGCCGGCCGTCGTGGGCGTACCAGCCGCAGAGCGCGACCGCGAGCCGGAACCACCAGCGGCGTACCCGCCGGGGCAACGCCGGGGGAGCGCCGACCGGTCCGCTGACCACGGCCCGGAGCAGGTCGTGGTGCAGGTCGAACCAACCCGCCGGGTCGTCGGCCAGCGGCAGCAGGCCGGCCCGGTCGACCGTGGCCGAGCCGGGCAGGCTCGCGCCGTGCCGCTCGGCCCGCCGGGCCAGGTGCCGGATCAGCCGGGTGTACGCGGCCACCAGCGGCCACCCCGGTTCCGTGCCGCGCAGGTGCAACCGGGCGTACCCGGCGAGCAGCGGTCGGATCCGGTACCGGTAGCCCTCCTCGGACTCCAGGAAGGTGCCGTCGGTCAGCTCCTCGACCAGTCGGGCGGTCCGGACCGGCCGCCGGGCCGCCAGGGCCGCGATCGCCGGCAGGTCGAGCGCTCCCGGGCCGAGGGACAGCAGCCGGTACAGCCGCCGGGCGCCGGGGGAGAGCGCCGTGTAGGCGGTGTCCCACTCGGTGATCAGGGTGAGCACCGGGGAGGCCGGCACCCTCTGGTGCGGGGCCGTCTCGATCGCCCGGCGCAGCGTGGCCAGCAGGTCGGTGGCCCGCCAGCCGTGCTGGGTCGCCCGGTAGCCGAGGGCCCGGATGGCCCTTGGCTGCCGGCCGCAGAGGTCGACGATCTGCCGTACCGCGGGGTCGGCCCGCGGATCCGGCAACCGGGGACGGGCCGCGACCGGCGACTCCCCGCCGGCCGCAGCGAACAACTCCACCGCGTCGTCGACGACCGGCTCGTCGAGCCGGTGCGCCACCACCCCGGCCAGCGCGGCCAGCTCCGGTACCCCGGCCAGCAGCAGCCGGCAGGTCCGCGCGGCCGGCGGCAGCAGCAGCCGGACCTGCGCGGGATCGTCCACGTTGTCCAGCACCACCAGGATCTCGCGGCCGTCCAGGTATGCCCGGATCCCGTCGGCGGCGACCGTGAGGTCGGCCGGCCGGCCGGAGCGCGGCGGGGGCGTACCGAGGATCCGGGCCAGCGCGGTGAGCACCTGCCGGGGCGACCGGCGTCGCTCGCCGGCCCGCAGGTCGAGGTAGAAGACCCGGGCGAAGTCGTCCCGGCAGAGGTTGGCCGCCTGCACCGCGCAGGAGGAGGTGCCGACACCCCGCCGGCCGGTCACCACCACGGCGTGTTCCCGTTCGATGGCGTCGCGGATCGCGGCCACCTCGGCGGCCCGGCCGGTGAACCCGGCGGTGTACGGCAGCGTCGGCGCGCCACCCTCCGCCGACCGGACCGCGGCCCGGGGTTCGATGCCGCGCAGTCCCCGGGTGGCCCGCCGGCGCCGCACCTCGAAGGCGACCGAGGCCACCGCGCCGGCCGTGGCGACCGCGATGCTGGCCCGGCCGAACACGCTGCCGGCGATGTCCGACAGCAGGTTGCTGACCATGTTGCCGATGACGCCGCTGAGCAGCGTACCGACGGCCAGGAGCACCGGCCAGCGTGGCGGCCGGCCGTCGTCGGGCAGCTCCGGCGCGCTCACCGGCCGCTCCCGGAGACCAGACCGGTGATGATCCGCCGGCGGGCCAGCAGCACCAGCAGCACCGGCAGCACCGAGCTGAGCACCGAGGCGGCGGCCACGCCACCGCCGTGCGTCACGAACTGCCGGGTCTGGCCGTACAGCAGCAGCCCGATCGGCGGGGCGTTCGGGCTGCTGAACAGCAGCCCGAACACGAAGTCGTTCCACACCTGGACGAACTGGAGCACGGCGACGGCGACCACGGCGGGCAGGTTGGCCCGGATCAGCAGCCACAGGGTGTGCCACCACCGGCCCGCGACCCGGGCCCGGCGAACCTGGTCGGCCGGCAGGTCGGCGAAGGCGTTCCGGAGCACCAGCACCGCCAACGGCACCCCGAAGGCCACCTCGACCAGGGCCAGGCCCCGGTTGGTGCCGGAGGAGTGGGTGAGGCCGAGGACCTCGTTGATCGGACCGGCGACGATCTGCACCGGGACGATCGCGGCGAACATCAACGCGACACCGGTGAGCTGGGCCGGTGGCCCGGTCAACCAGGCCAGCGGGTACGCGGCCAGCAGCGCCACCGCGAGCACCGCCACCGTCACCACGGCGGCCAGGCCGAGCGAGGTCAGCAACGCCTGGCGCAGGTCGGGGTCGGCCAACTGATCCTGGTACGAACCCAGGGTGGGCCGGATCGACCACCAGCCTCCGGTGGCGGCGGCCAGGTTGGATCGCAGGGAGGTGGCGAGCAGCACGACCACCGGCAGCAACCAGGCCACCGTTGCCACCCCGGACACCACCCGGGACGGCCAGCGCCGGCCGTTCGGCGCCGGTTGCGCCACCGGCACCGGGCCGCGCAGGGGCGGCGGCCAGGACTGCCGGACGAACAGCGCCGCCAGCAACACTCCGGCGAGCACCGCGGCCAGCCAGATCACGCCGAGCGCGGCGCCCTGGCCGGTCGTCGTACCGAGGGAGGTCTGCCAGACCTGCACGGCCAGCACTGACGCCTCGTCCCGGACGGACCCGGGCACCATGATCAGGATGAGGTCGAAGCTGCGCGCGGTGCCCAGCGCGACCAGGGTGAACACCACGGCCACCGTGCGCAGCAGCAGCGGTCGCCACCGCGCGTCCCACAGCACGTCGCGACGGTTCCCGCCGTACGCCCGGACCACGTCGGCCAGCTCCTCGGGCAACGCGTCCAGGGCGGCCCGGAACACCAGCACCGCCAGCCCCACCCAGGCCCAGACGAAGGCGGACATCACGGCCACCGTCACCAGCCGCGGGCCCAGGAGCTGGGGCGCGTTGTCGGCCGACCGGCCGAGCAGCCGGGCGGCCACCAGCGTGACCGGGCCCCGGGTCGGGTCGGGGTCGTAGCCGAGCCGGAAGGTGACCCCCGTGACGACCAGCGGGATCGCGACCGGCGCCAGCAGGATGAGCCGCAGCAGCCGGCCGGTCTCGGACCGTCGGCTCGCCGCGGCGAGCAGGTAGCCGAGCGTGGTGACCACGGCCGGTACGACCAGGGCCCAGATCAGCGTCCGGCCGACCACGGCCCCGGCCCCCGGCTCGGCCAGCGCCGCGCGGAAGTTGCGGAGTCCGACGAGCCGGCCGTGGCCGTCGGTCACACTGGCGGACAGGATCCGGATCACCGGCCAGACCACCAGGCCGCCGAGCAGCAGCGCGGCCGGCAGCAGCAGGGCCGAGGTGCCGCCGGCCGCCGGGTAGGCGCGACCGCGTCGGGGCGGCCCGACATCGTCGAGCACGCTGATCTCGCCGAGCGGACGGAGGTCGGTCATGACCCGCCCCGGGCCCGGGCCGCGGCCGTGCCGAGCTGGGCGACGGTGCGGGCCACGGCCTCGTCCAGCGTCGCGTCGTCCCGCGGGCCCCGTGTGACGGCGCCGAAGAAGTCCTGCATGATGCGCCAGATGCCGACCCCGTCCGACCCGGTGAACGGGCCGGGCAGCCGGTCCGACAGGTCGAACCGCAGGTCGTCGGCCGCCTCGTGGATCTGCCGGGCCAGTTTCTGCCGCACGTCGGGGTACTGGCCGGGGTCCACGTTGACGTTGGCCGACAGGTAGCCGCCGGCGTTCAGCCACGGGCCGAAGTCGGCGTCGTTGACCAGCCAACGCACCAGGTCCGCGCCGGCGGCCGAGCCGCGCAGCACCACCGCCGCGTCACCGCCGACGATCAGCGGGTGGGAGCCCTCGACGCTGCCGGGGAACTGCACGTACTGGAGGGGGTCGTCAGGGGGGTTGAAGTCCCGGGCCAGCCGGGCCACGAAGTCGGCACCGGGGATCATGGCGGCCTGCCGGCGGGCGCCGACCTGGAGGACCGCCTCGTCGTACTGGGTGAGCAGGGCCCGCCGTCCGCCGCCGGGCAGGGCGCCGGGCAGGCTCCACAGTTTGGCCAGCCGGCGTAGCGCGGCGGAGACCCGCCGGTCGCGCCAGGCGTCCGGCTGGCTCACCAGGCTGTCGTAGACCTCCCGGGGCGCCTGGTCGGCCAGCACGTTCTCGAACCAGTCGGTGAGCACCCAACCGTCGGCCGCACCCATCGACAGCGGCGCCGGTCCGGCGCCCCGAGCCGCCCGCTCGCCCATGGTCGTGGTGACGCTGACCAGGTCGTCCCAGCTGGCCGGCGGCTTGTCCGGGTAGAGCAGCCGCGGCAGATACCACAGCAGGGACTTGTGGGCGACCTTGACCCAGACGCCGTACAGGGTGTCGTCGATCCGGAGCAGGTCGGCCAGGCTCGACGGGAACTGGTCGGCCAGCGAGTTGTCCAGGGGAGACAGCCAGCCCAGCCGGGCGTACTCGGTGACCAGTCCGGGGCGGGACAGGATGGCGACGTCCGGAAGGGCACCGGCGAGGTGCCGGGCGCGCAGGAACGAGTCGATGTCGTCGCCCGTGCTGATCAGATGGACCGGCCGTTGGTAACCGCCGGCCAGCACCCGGCGGAACAGGGCCAGCTCCTCGTCGCTCCAGACCACCGCCACCTGCACCGGGCGGGACCGTCCGGAACAGCCGCTGGCACCGGCCAGGGTTCCGACGCCGGTCGCGGCACCGGCCACTCCGGCCGCGGTCGCCCGCAGCAGGGCTCGCCGGGTCGGCCCGCGCGACGGCATCACCGGCCGGCCGGCGGGGAGTCGGCGGGGACCGGTGTGGCCCCGCCGTCCGGGTTCGGGCCGGGTGCCGGCGGCTCCGGCCGCACCCGCACGGTGATCAGCTCCGTGGCCTCGCCGTGCAGCGCCGGATCATTCGTCATCACCAGCGTCGCGATTCCGGCCGAGGCGGGCGGCGTGACCCGGTCCAGCAGGCCGCCGAGTCGGTCGATGCCGTCGGTCGGCCGCGGCAGGTCCACGACCAGCACCTCGGGCAGCCCGGCCGCGGCCCGGGCGAGGGCCACCCGGAACCGTTGCGCGTCGTTCAGCTGGTGCGGCAGCAGGCGCAGGCTCGGTCCGAGTTCGAGCCGCTTGATCACCGTCTGGGTCCATTCGTCGGCGACCGCGTACACGCGCTGCCGCCGGCGCTGCCCGTAGGAGATGTTGTGCTCGACCGAAAGGTGGGGCAACAGGGCCCCGCCGGCCGGCAGGTAGCCGATCTGCCGCCGTGGCGGGGGCAGGCGGGTGACGTCCCGGCGGCCCACCCTGATCCGGCCGGCGGCGGGCGCGGCCAGCCCCACCACGACCCGGGCCAGAGCGGTGCCGAGCGGTGCCGGAGCCGAGACGGCGACCAGGGTGCCCGGATCCACGGTGACGGTCACCGGGGCGGCGGCAGAGGTGGCGACCAGCGCGTCCAGGTGTAGCGTGATCATCACCTCCAGTGGCGAGCGCGATATTAACAACCTCGGTCAATCGCGAGCAATCATCCAAAATGGATCCGCTCTCTACTGTGGATCCCCGATGGCCCCTTCGGCCGGGCGTACCGCCCGTCCGGCCCTGCCGGGGTCCGCTGCCCGGCCCGCCGGACGCCGCCGGCCGGGTCGCGACCCGCTGCCCGGTCCGCCCGGTGAAACCGCGCGGACCGGGCCCCCGGAAACTGGAACGCCGACCCGGTCCCCGGAGGTTGTCCCGGGCACGACGGGCCTTCCGGCCGCGCGCCGTGCCGGGGCCGCCCACGGCGGTCCGGCGGGAAACCGGGGCCGTGCCGTGGCCGCCCGCGCCGTACGCTCGACAGGTGCGTGTCCTGGTTGTCGCCGCGCCGTTGCTCGGTCATGTCCTACCCCTTGTCCCGCTGGCCCGCGCCGTGCGATCCGCCGGGCACGAGGTGCTGGTCGCCACCGCCGCCGAGGCCCTGGCGGTGGGCCGGTCCGGACTACCGGTCCGGGACGTCGCGTCCGACTTCGACTTCGGGCGGATCGCCCGCGGGATCATGCTGCGGCACCCGCTCATCGCCCGCGCCGAGCTGGCGGGTACGGCCGGGACGCGCGGGGTGGCGCCGCTGTTCGGCGCGGTCAACGACCAGCTCGCCGACGGACTCGTGGCGACGGTCGGGCAGTGGCGTCCCGACCTGGTGTTGCACGAGCCGTTGGCGGTGGCCGGTGCGCTGGCCGCCGCCCGGCACCGCGTTCCGGCGGTCCGGGTGGAGAACTCCCTGTTCGACGGCGCCGAACTGGTCCGGGTCACCTCGGCCCGGCTCGGGACCGCGCTTCGCCGGCACGGTCTGGCCGAACTGCCACCCCCGGCGGCCGCCGTGGCGGTGGCCCCGCCGAGCCTGCTCCACCAGGAGGGCTGGCCGATGCGGTACGAGCCGTACGGTGGCGAGGCGGACCTGCCGGAATGGCTGGGCCGGCCGAGCGACCGGCCACGGCTGCTGGTCAGCCGCAGCACGGTCAACGGCCCCGGATCGACCGGGTTGATGCGGGCGGTGGTCACCGCCGCGACCGACCTAGACGCCGAGGTGGTCCTGGTCCGGCCGGACCGCTGGGCCACCCGGACGGCGTTGCCGGCCAACGTCCGCGTGGTCGACTGGATCCCACTGGCCGCGGCGCTGCCGGCGAGCACCGCCATCGTGCATCACGGCGGTGCGGGCAGTTGCCTCGCGGCGCTCGCCACCGGGATCCCACAGCTCGCGGTGACCGGGCCCGGCGACCGGCGGCACAACGCCGGGCTGGTCGCCGCTCGTGGTGCGGGCCTGGCCGCTCCGGTCGGCCGGATCACCCCGGACCTGTTGCGTCGGCTGCTCACCGACCCGGCCCTGCGGGCCGCAGCCCAGGAGGTCGCCGCCGAGATCGCCGGGATGCCGGCACCGGCGGCGGTGGCCGACCGCCTGCTGACCCGGTAGACGGCCGTCCGGCCCGCCGGCCCGCCGGTGACCAGTCCGTCCGTGTGGGGTTGATTGATGGCTGTCTGTCTGCTGGCCCGGTAGATTCGGCCTCGGGAGAGCAGACGGGAGGCTCGATGGATCACGGTCCGCTGGTGCCCACGGTCACCGCGCTGGGCGAGCTGGGTCATCCACCCGACCGGGTGGCGCTCACCTATGACGACGGGCCCTGTCCACCCTGGACGGACCAGCTGCTCGACCTGCTGGAAAAGACGGGCACGCCGGCCACGTTCTTCGTGCTCGGGTCGCTGATCGGTGGACGGGAGGACCTGCTGCGGCGGATGGTCCGGTTGGGCTGTGCGGTCGAGGTACACGGCTGGGAACACGTCCGGATGACCGACCAGTCCGCGTCGCGGCGACGGCGGGACGTCGAGCGCACCCGACAGTTGATCACCGACGTGACCGGATACCGGCCGCGGCTGGTCCGACCGCCGGAGGGCCATGCCGACCAGGCGGTGCTCGACGACATCCGGTCGATGGATCTGGTGCCGGCGTTCTGGACCGTGCACGCGACCGACTGGACCCGACCGGGCACGGCGGAGATCGTGGCGCGGATCTCACCGGGCCTGGTCGATGGCGCGGTGGTGCTGCTGCACGACGGGGGTGGCGACCGCGACCAGACGGTCGCGGCCACCGGGCCGATCATCGCGACACTGCGCGAACGGGGACTGACCCCGGTCACCATGGCCGCGACCGGACCCGCCGCGCCCCGCGCGACCCAGTCGGCCAGCCGGTGAGCCGGTCCGGCCCGTGACGCCTCCCCGGCGGTGACGCCCGCTCGGGCCGCCACGTCGGTCCGGGCAGCGAAGCCGCTCCGGGTGGAGAAGCCAACCGGACCGTGCCGCCGGTCCGACTGCACGGCCCGGACGCCGGTCGGATGAGCGTGCCGTGGAACACGGCCGGGTGGCTGTGCGGCGGATCATGGACCATGCTCTGCGAGAATCGGCTCGGTGCCGCTGCGGCGCACCGGCTACGCGGGCCTGCGCGTGCCGCACCGGGGGTGGATCGGCGGTTAGGAGCGCGATGAACATCGGGGAGATCGCCCGGCGGGCCGGAGTGTCCCGCAGCACGGTGTCCTATGTCCTGAGCGGCAAGCGACCGGTGTCGGAGGCAACCCGCCAACGGATCCAGGCCGTCATCGACGAGGTGGACTACCGGCCCAACGCGAGCGCCCGGGCGTTGAAGGAGGGCCGCACCCGGACCCTGGGCCTGGTCATCCCACCCGCCCGGCAGCAGTTGACGTACTCGCAACTCGGCTTCGTGGCCAGCGTGGTCGAGGCCGCCGCGCAGGTCGATCTCGACGTGCTGCTGTCACCCTCCGGCGGCGACCACGAGCGGTCGTTCGAGCGGATCGCCACCGGCCGCCGGGTCGACGGCCTGGTGCTGATGGAGATCCGGCTGGACGACGACCGGGTCACCCGGCTGCAGCGGGCCGGACTGCCGTTCGTGACCATCGGCCGGACCGCCGACGTTCGCGGGATGAGCTGGGTGGACGTGGACTTCACCCAGACCGTCGCCGACTGCGTCCGGCATCTGGCGGACCTGGGCCACCGGCACCTGGCGCTGGTGAACCGGTCGACGGACCTGGTCGCCGCCGGCTACGGACCGGCCCGCCGGGCCCAGGACGGCTTCGCCGCGGCCGCCCGGGAGCGCGGCCTGACCGGCGTCGAGATCTGCTGCGGGGACGACATCTCCGCGGGCGAGGCGTGCATCCTGGAGCTGCGCGCGACGCATCCCGAGGTCACCGGCGTGGTCACCATCAACGAGGCGGCGCTGCCCGGCATGCAGCGGGCGCTGGCCGCCGGTGGCCTGGTCGTACCGCGCGACTTCTCCGTCGCCGGTGTCGTCGCCCGGCACTGGGCCGAGGACTTCCGGCCGGCGTTGACCGCCGCGGACGTACCGATGCTCGAAATGGGCGCCGCGGCCGTGTCGCTGCTGGTCGAGCGGATCGCGGATCCCACCGTGATACCCCGGCACCGCCTCTACCACCCGCCGATCTCGCTGCGCGCCAGCACCGGGCCCGCGCCCGCGGCCTGACCCCGCGGCCCGGGGAGGGGAGAGGGAGGCGGGGGGGGGGCAGGACGAACGAGATAACGGAGCGTACGAGGGAAGCCACAGCACATGAAC